>NZ_BCBG01000012.1:0-165510 GCF_001320485.1 Pseudomonas sp. NBRC 111130 | reverse complement strand
CACCACGCACCTCGTGCCTGTTTTTGCGAATAGAGAAGGTAAGCGGACAAGTATAGGGACTTCACCCCCTGCAAAGGAACCGTCTGAGCAAATTTTGACCAGTCTGTGGATGAATGGCAGACAACAGAAATCAAAGAAGAAAACTTTATAAAAGCTTTGTTTTTATGTTTATTCTTATGCACAGCCTCACCTGTGGATAAGCTTCTGTAGCCCTTTCACTGTCTGATTTCCAGGGAAACTGAACCCTGTGGCTTACCGACCATGAGGGGTATGGATAACGTCTTTAAGCCTGTGGATTAAATGAACGTTTACCCACAGGCGGATTTTTCCTCAGCAACATGGCCTGCTTATCAAGAGGGCTAAGGGCCAGTTTTCCACAGGGCTCCTGAACAGGAAAACGAGTCTGTGGATGATTTTGTTAGGCCTGATCTGGCGTTTCACGGCTCAAGCCGCTCCCACAGGGGCCGGTAGGGCTTCGAAAGATCCGACGAATGGAAATCGCAGGCAAAAAAAAGCCGCTCCCAACGGAGCGGCCTTGGATTTGCCTGGTTGTGGACTACTTGCCGATGCAGAAACTGGAGAAAATCCGCCCCAGCAGGTCATCGGAACTGAACGCGCCGGTGATTTCACCCAGGGCCTGCTGTGCCTGCCGCAAGTCTTCGGCCAACAATTCACCCGCACCAGCCAGGGTCAGTTGGGCGCGACCATGCTCCAGGTGCGAACTGGCCTGGCGCAAGGCATCCAGGTGGCGCCGACGGGCGCTGAAACCGCTCTCGGCGGTCTGTTCGTAACCCATGCAGGCCTTCAGGTGATCGCGCAGCAATTGCAGCCCCTGGATGTCACCTTTGGCACTGAGGGTGATGGTTACATGGCCGTCTTCGCACAACTCCAGCCCTACCCGCTCACCGCTGAGGTCCGCTTTGTTGCGAATCAGCGTGACCTTCGCCGGATCTGGACGCTGGTCAAGAAACTCGGGCCACAAGGCGAACGGGTCACTGGCCTCGGGTGCGGTGGAATCGACTACGAGAAGTACCCGGTCGGCCTCGCCGATAGCCTTGAGCGCGCGTTCCACGCCGATCTTTTCCACATGGTCGTCGGTATCTCGCAGGCCGGCCGTATCGACGACGTGCAGGGGCATGCCGTCAATGTGGATATGTTCACGCAGAATATCCCGGGTGGTGCCGGCGATGTCGGTGACGATGGCCGCCTCACGCCCCGCCAACTGGTTCAGCAAGCTCGACTTGCCGGCGTTTGGCCGGCCGGCAATGACCACCGTCATTCCGTCACGCAGCAAGGCGCCCTGCCCGGCCTCGCGCTGTACAGTGGATAACTCGGCGCGGACGGCATCAAGCATCGACAACACATGGCCATCGGCGAGGAAGTCGATCTCCTCTTCCGGAAAGTCGATCGCGGCCTCGACATAAATGCGCAGGGCAATCAGCGCCTCTGTCAGGCTATGCACACGCTTGGAGAATTCGCCCTGCAGCGAGCGCAAGGCATTACGTGCAGCCTGGCTGGAGCTCGCCTCGATCAGGTCAGCGATGGCTTCGGCCTGGGCCAGATCAAGCTTGTCGTTGAGGAACGCCCGCTCGCTGAACTCGCCCGGGCGCGCCAGACGGCAACCGACTTGCACACAGCGCTGCAGCAGCATATCCAGGACAACCGGGCCGCCATGTCCCTGCAACTCAAGTACATCCTCGCCGGTGAACGAGTTCGGCCCAGGGAAGTACAACGCAATGCCTTCATCCAGCACCAGGCCATCCTCATCGCGGAATGGCCCGTAGTGGGCATGGCGTGGCTTCAGCGTCCGGCCGGTGATCAACTGGCCAGCCTTGCTTGCCAATGGCCCGGACAGCCTGACGATACCGACGCCACCGCGGCCTTGGGCGGTGGCGATGGCAGCGATGGTTTCACGCACAGTGTTCATGCTCGAAAGCCTCTACGACAAAACGACAGATAGCAAAAACGCCCCCGAAGGGGCGTTTTTATTCACAGGCTAGCGCAGTAGCCCGTCAAGCAGCAGCTTTTTTGGTGGCTGCTTCGATACGGCGGGTGATGTACCACTGCTGAGTGATCGACAGGCAGTTGTTCACAACCCAGTACAGCACCAGACCAGCCGGGAACCACAGGAAGAAAAAGGTGAAGATGATCGGCATCATTTTCATCACCTTGGCCTGCATCGGATCCGGTGGCGTTGGGTTAAGACGCTGCTGGATGAACATGGTGGCGCCCATGATGATCGGCAGGATGAAGAACGGATCCTTGATCGACAGATCGGTAATCCACAGCATCCATGGGGCTTGGCGCATCTCGACGCTTTCCAGCAGTACCCAGTACAGCGACAGGAACACCGGCATCTGTACCAGGATCGGCAGGCAGCCGCCCAGCGGGTTGATCTTCTCTTTCTTGTACAGCTCCATCATCGCCTGGGACATCTTCTGGCGATCGTCACCGAAGCGTTCCTTCAGCGCGGCAAGCTTCGGCGCCACGGCCCGCATGCGCGCCATCGAGCGATAGCTGGCAGCCGAGAGCGGGAAGAACAGGCCCTTGATGAGCATGGTCAACACGATGATCGACCAACCCCAGTTACCCAGCAGGCTGTGGATATGTTGCAGCAACCAGAAGATTGGCTGGGCAATGAACCACAGGAAGCCGTAGTCGACAGTCAGCTCCAGACCTGGGGACAGTTCTTTCAGCTTCGACTGAATCTTCGGGCCGGCATACAGCATGGCGCTGGTTTCAGCCTTGCCGCCAGCCGGAACGCTGAGCACAGGGCCGGTGTAGCCGATGATGTAGTTGCCTTGGCTGTCCTTGCGGGTCTGGACGACATTGTTGTCCGACTTGGCCGGAATCCAGGCGGTCACGAAGTAGTGCTGCAGCCAGGCAACCCAGCCGCCCGACACATTTTCTTTCAAACTACCTTTGTCGATGTCCTTCATCGAGACCTTTTTGTAAGGCTCGGAAGCAGTCCACATGGCGGCGCCCAAGTAGGTGGCGGTGCCGGTGGCGGTGCTCGACGATGGGTCGGAACTGGCGTCACGCTTGAGCTGGGCAAACATGTTGCCGTTCCAGGTCTGGCCGCTCTGGTTGTCGATCAGGTAGCTGACATTCAGGTCGTACTCGCCGCGCTTGAAGCTGAAGCGCTTGATGTAGTTGACGCCGTTATCGCTGAACTTGAGGTCGACGACCAATTGGTCCTGGCCATCAGCCAGCTGGTAGCTCTTCTGTTCGGCAGCGTACAGCGGACGACCCGACGAACGGGCATCCGGACCGTTGGCGCCGGTCAGGCCGCTTTGCGCGAGGTAGACGCGCTCGCCACCGTTGTCGAACAGCTGGAACGGAATGTCCGGATGGTCCTGACGGCGTGGGTATTTCGGCAGGTTCAGCTGGACGATGTCACCACCAACCGGATCGATAGCCAGGTCCAGGACATCGGTCTTGATCCGGATCAGGTCCTTGCTGACTGCAGCGGGAGCCAGTTCGGCAGGGCTGGATTCGGCATTGGCGCTCGGCACATCGGCGCTGGCGGTACCGGCCGGCACACCGTCGGGCAAGGCCGGGGCAGCAGTGCTGGCAGCAGTATTCTGAGTCGGCAGGGCAGCCTGGCCGTAGTCCTCGTTCCACTTGAGGACCATGACGTAGGACACGATTGCCAGGGCGACGATCAGGATCGTGCGTTTAATATCCATGATTACTCGGCTATCGAAGAAGTTCGGGAGGAAGGAGCGGGGGGAACGGGATCGAAACCGCCGTCGTTCCACGGATGACAACGCCCCAGGCGACGAACGGCTAGCCACCCGCCACGCAAGAGGCCATGGTTTTCAATGGCTTCAAGAGCGTAACAGGAGCAACTGGGGTAGAAACGACAGTGATTGGCCATCAGGGGACTGATGGCGTAACGGTAAAACTGGATCGGAACGAGGGCCAGTTTACGCATTTTGACTGTCTACCCCTGCGGAATCGGCGTTTGCCGCTGGAGTTGGCCGGCTGCGCGCCAGGCGTTTCCAGAGCTTGCCAAAGTGTTGGTGCAATTCCGGGTTTTCTATCTCACCCAATCCCTTGCGCGCGACGATCACTATATCCAGGCCACCCAGCAATTGCTGATTGAGCCTGAAGGAATCGCGCATCAAGCGCTTGAGGCGGTTGCGTTGAACGGCGAGCTTGACGCTCTTCTTGCCGATCACCAGGCCAAGCCTTGGATGATCCAGGCCGTTCTCGCGAGCAAGGATCAGCAGGTTTTTCCCTGGAACCTTGCCGGTTGGGGAGTCGAAGACCGCTTTGAAGTGCCGGGGTGTAAGCAGACGCTTTTCCCGACTGAAGTCCTGACTCACCACCTGTGCCGAAAAATCAAATGGCCAGACGCTTACGGCCTTTGGCACGACGACGCGACAGAACAGCGCGGCCGTTCTTGGTAGCCATACGGGCACGGAAGCCGTGGGTGCGAGCGCGCTTGATGGTGCTTGGTTGGAAAGTACGTTTCATGGCGTTGTTACCTGGTTTGTCGACTACGGGCCGGAATGGCCCCCTTTTTAAGAGATCGGCGATTCTAGAGAAAGCAAGCCCATAGGTCAATTTCCAACCAGTCTTTCCTTATAGAAGGCGTCCTGATAGCTGCTGGGCCAGGAAGGGTTGATCAGTCACGCAGACGGACGACAAAATGAAAAAAAGAAGAGACATATAAAAAGCTTTTCTGAAGAACTTATAGATCTTAAGTGGATAACCTTCTGTGGATAACCCACTGAAGCCCTTTAATCACAAGGCCTACAGAAATCCGAAACCTTGTCGGTAACAAGTGCTGCGCTTGTGATGGAGCTGCTGAAAGGCTGTGGATAGAAAAGGTCGTTATCCACAGCAGAGTTATCAACAGGCTGCAACCCTGGGTTGTGCATAGCCTTCATAGGCGGTTATCCACAGGGCTTATTCACAGTCGCTGAGAGACGTTTTGGCCGCTAAATGGCTGTTTTGTCATGGCTCAGAATGTTTCCACATGTGGATAACTGATCGCTCGACCGGTACAATGGCGGTTTGTTTTTGCCTCATCCGGCTTTCAACTCAGGGGATATCCGTGTCAGTGGAACTTTGGCAGCAGTGCGTGGAGCTTCTGCGCGATGAACTGCCTGCCCAGCAATTCAACACCTGGATCCGTCCGCTACAGGTCGAAGCCGAAGGCGACGAGTTGCGCGTCTATGCGCCGAACCGTTTCGTGCTCGACTGGGTGAATGAAAAGTACCTCGGCCGTCTGCTCGAACTGTTGGGTGAAAACGGCGATGGCATTGCGCCCGCCCTTTCCTTGTTAATAGGTAGTCGTCGCAGCTCTGCCCCTCGTGCTGCACCTAATGCACCCGTCAGTGCCGCGGTGGCTGCCACACTTGCGCAAAGCCAGACGCAACAGGCCGCTGCGCCTGCGATTACCACTGTTGCCGAACCGGCGCAGGCTCCAGCAACAGAGGCGACGCAAGCGAACGAGGTCGTTGAACAGGCTTCGAGTGACAGCTTCGACAGCATGGGGGACAGCCCTTCGGCAACGGCTGCTGGCAGCCGTACCGAACAGCGCACTGTTCAGGTGGAAGGCGCGCTCAAGCACACCAGTTATCTGAACCGAACGTTCACCTTCGAGACCTTTGTAGAAGGTAAGTCGAACCAGTTGGCCCGCGCTGCTGCCTGGCAGGTCGCCGACAATCCCAAGCATGGCTACAATCCGCTGTTCCTCTATGGCGGCGTCGGCCTGGGTAAGACCCACCTGATGCATGCCGTGGGTAACCACCTGCTGAAGAAAAATCCGAATGCGAAGGTGGTGTACCTGCATTCCGAGCGCTTCGTCGCGGATATGGTCAAGGCGCTGCAGCTGAACGCGATCAACGAATTCAAGCGTTTTTACCGTTCGGTCGATGCGCTGCTGATCGACGATATCCAGTTCTTCGCCCGTAAAGAGCGTTCCCAGGAAGAGTTTTTCCACACCTTTAATGCGTTGCTCGAGGGTGGCCAGCAGGTGATTCTCACCAGCGACCGGTACCCGAAGGAAATCGAAGGCTTGGAAGAGCGCCTGAAGTCGCGCTTCGGCTGGGGCCTGACGGTTGCCGTCGAGCCGCCTGAACTGGAAACACGTGTGGCGATCTTGATGAAGAAGGCCGACCAGGCCAAGGTCGAGCTGCCGCATGATGCCGCGTTCTTCATCGCTCAGCGTATTCGCTCGAACGTACGTGAACTTGAAGGCGCCCTGAAGCGGGTGATCGCTCACTCGCACTTCATGGGTCGTGACATCACGATCGAGCTGATTCGCGAGTCGTTGAAAGACTTGCTGGCGCTGCAGGACAAGCTGGTGAGTGTGGATAACATCCAGCGTACCGTGGCCGAGTACTACAAGATCAAGATTGCCGATCTGTTGTCCAAACGCCGCTCGCGCTCCGTTGCGCGCCCCCGTCAGGTTGCCATGGCACTGTCGAAGGAGCTGACCAACCACAGTCTGCCGGAGATCGGCGACATGTTTGGCGGTCGCGATCACACGACGGTGCTGCACGCCTGCCGCAAGATCAATGAATTGAAGGAATCCGACGCGGACATCCGCGAGGACTACAAGAACCTGCTGCGGACGCTGACGACGTGATGATCGCCAGCGCAGCTAATTGAAGGCAAGGGACTAGACCATGCATTTCACCATTCAACGCGAAGCCCTGTTGAAACCCCTGCAACTGGTCGCCGGTGTCGTCGAGCGCCGCCAGACCTTGCCGGTGCTGTCCAACGTCCTGCTGGTCGTGCAAGGCCAGCAGTTGTCGTTGACCGGTACCGATCTGGAAGTCGAACTGGTTGGCCGCGTGCAACTGGAGGAGCCGGCTGAGCCAGGCGAGATCACTGTCCCGGCGCGCAAGCTGATGGACATCTGCAAGAGTCTGCCCAACGATGTACTGATCGACATCAAGGTGGACGAGCAGAAGCTGCTGGTCAAAGCCGGCCGTAGCCGCTTCACCTTGTCGACTCTGCCTGCCAACGATTTCCCCACTGTGGAAGAAGGCCCGGGCTCGCTGACCTGTAACCTGGAGCAAAGCAAACTGCGCCGTCTGATCGAGCGCACCAGCTTCGCCATGGCCCAGCAGGACGTGCGTTACTACCTCAATGGCATGCTGCTGGAAGTGTCGCGCAACACCCTGCGTGCGGTTTCCACCGACGGTCACCGCCTGGCACTGTGCTCGATGAGCGCACCGATCGAACAGGATGATCGCCATCAGGTCATCGTTCCACGCAAGGGTATCCTTGAACTGGCGCGCCTGCTCACCGATCCGGAAGGCATGGTCAGCATCGTTCTCGGCCAGCATCACATCCGTGCGACCACCGGTGAGTTCACCTTCACCTCGAAACTGGTCGACGGCAAATTCCCTGACTATGAGCGCGTACTGCCGAAGGGGGGGGACAAGCTGGTGGTGGGTGACCGTCAAGCGCTGCGTGAAGCGTTCAGCCGTACTGCTATTCTCTCCAACGAAAAGTACCGTGGCATTCGCCTGCAGCTGGCTGCCGGCCAACTGAAAATTCAGGCCAATAACCCTGAGCAGGAAGAAGCAGAAGAAGAGATCGGTGTGGACTACGAAGGCAGCTCGCTGGAGATCGGCTTCAACGTCAGTTACCTGCTTGACGTGCTGGGCGTTATGACTACCGAGCAAGTTCGTCTGATTCTGTCTGATTCCAACAGCAGTGCCTTGCTGCAGGAAGCTGGCAACGACGATTCCTCCTACGTTGTCATGCCGATGCGTCTGTAACTCGTAGCAGACGAAATGTCCCTTCGACGTATCATGGTCACCGCGGTGCGAAATCTGCACCCGGTGACTCTCTCACCGTCCCCCCGCATCAATATCCTCTACGGCGCCAATGGCAGCGGCAAGACCAGTGTGCTCGAAGCCGTGCACCTGCTTGGCCTTGCCCGGTCATTTCGCAGTACCCGGTTGAACCCGGTCATTCAGTACGAACAGCCTGCCTGTACAGTATTTGGCGAAGTGCAGTTGGCTGAAGGTGTCACCAGCAACCTGGGTGTTTCACGGGAGCGGGCGGGCGAATTCACTATCCGCATTGACGGGCAGAATGCCAGGAGCGCCGCTCAACTGGCTGAACTGTTGCCGCTGCAACTGATCAACCCGGACAGTTTTCGGTTGCTGGAAGGTGCACCGAAAATCCGCCGACAGTTTCTCGATTGGGGAGTGTTCCACGTGGAACCTCGTTTCCTGCCCGCCTGGCAGCGCTTGCAGAAGGCGCTGCGGCAGCGGAACTCATGGTTGCGGCATGGTACACTTGACGCTGCTTCGCAAGCCGCCTGGGACAGAGAGTTATGCCTGGCCAGCGCGGAAATAGATGAATACCGTCGCAACTACATCAAGGCCTTGAAGCCCGTCTTCGAGCGAACCCTGAGCGAACTGGTCGAGCTGGACGGGTTGACCCTGAGCTACTACCGAGGCTGGGACAAGGACCGGGAACTGCAAGAAGTGCTCGCCTCCTCTGTCCTTCGCGATCAGCAGATGGGTCATACCCAGGCCGGCCCGCAGCGTGCGGATCTGCGTCTTCGTCTGGCTGCCAATAATGCAGCCGACATCCTGTCGCGTGGTCAGCAAAAGCTGGTGGTGTGCGCACTGCGCATCGCACAGGGCCATCTCGTCAGTCAGGCTCGTCGCGGCCACTGTATTTATCTCGTTGACGACCTGCCGTCCGAGCTGGATGACCAGCATCGACGCGCACTGTGCCGCTTGCTAGAAGAATTACGCTGCCAGGTGTTTATCACCTGTGTAGATCACGAATTACTGAGGGAAGGCTGGCAAACGGAAACGCCAGTTGCCTTGTTCCACGTGGAACATGGCCGTATCACCCAGACCCACGACCATCGGGAGTGAAGGCATGAGCGAAAATCAAACGTACGACTCCTCCAGCATCAAGGTGCTGAAAGGTTTGGATGCCGTACGCAAGCGTCCCGGCATGTACATTGGCGACACCGATGATGGTAGCGGCCTGCACCACATGGTCTTCGAAGTGGTCGACAACTCGATCGACGAAGCCCTCGCCGGTCACTGCGATGACATCACGGTGATCATCCACACGGACGAATCCATCAGTGTGCGCGACAACGGTCGCGGCATTCCGGTTGACGTGCATAAAGAAGAAGGCGTTTCGGCAGCCGAAGTCATCATGACTGTGTTGCACGCCGGCGGTAAGTTCGACGACAACTCCTACAAGGTATCCGGCGGTCTGCACGGTGTAGGTGTATCAGTCGTGAACGCCCTGTCCGAGAAGCTGGTGCTGACTGTTCGCCGCAGTGGCAAGATCTGGGAGCAGACCTACGTTCACGGGGTCCCGCAGGCTCCGATGGCCGTTGTTGGTGACAGCGAAACTACCGGTACCCACATCCACTTCAAGCCGTCGGCTGAAACCTTCAAGAACATTCACTTCAGCTGGGACATACTGGCCAAGCGGATTCGCGAACTGTCGTTCCTCAACTCGGGTGTTGGCATCCTGTTGAAGGACGAGCGCTCGGGCAAGGAAGAGTTCTTCAAGTATGAAGGTGGTTTGAAGGCCTTCGTTGAATACCTCAACACCAACAAGACCCCGGTCAACTCGCAGGTCTTCCACTTCAACGTCCAGCGTGACGATGGCGTGGGTGTCGAGATTGCCCTGCAGTGGAACGACAGCTTCAACGAAAACCTGCTGTGTTTCACCAACAACATTCCGCAGCGTGACGGCGGTACGCACCTGGTCGGTTTCCGCTCTTCGCTGACCCGTAGCCTGAACAGCTACATCGAGCAGGAAGGCCTGGCCAAGAAGAACAAAGTCGCCACCACCGGTGACGACGCCCGTGAAGGCCTGACCGCGATCATCTCGGTGAAAGTACCGGATCCGAAGTTCAGCTCGCAGACCAAGGACAAGCTGGTCTCCTCGGAGGTGAAAACCGCCGTGGAACAAGAGATGAACAAGTACTTCGCCGACTTCCTGCTGGAAAACCCGAACGAAGCCAAGGCCGTTGTCGGCAAGATGATCGACGCTGCACGTGCCCGTGAGGCGGCGCGTAAAGCCCGCGAAATGACTCGCCGTAAAGGCGCGCTGGATATCGCCGGCCTGCCGGGCAAACTGGCGGACTGCCAAGAGAAGGACCCTGCCCTTTCCGAACTGTACCTGGTGGAGGGTGACTCCGCAGGCGGCTCGGCCAAGCAAGGCCGTAACCGTCGCACCCAGGCGATCCTGCCGCTGAAGGGCAAGATTCTCAACGTCGAGAAAGCACGCTTCGACAAGATGATCTCGTCCCAGGAAGTAGGCACGCTCATCACGGCACTGGGCTGTGGTATCGGCCGCGAAGAGTACAACATCGACAAGCTGCGTTATCACAACATCATCATCATGACCGATGCTGACGTTGACGGTTCGCACATCCGTACCCTGCTGCTGACCTTCTTCTTCCGTCAGTTGCCGGAGCTGGTCGAGCGCGGCTACATCTATATCGCGCAGCCGCCGCTGTACAAGGTCAAGAAAGGCAAGCAGGAGCAGTACATCAAGGACGACGAGGCCATGGAAGAATACATGACCCAATCGGCCCTTGAAGATGCCAGCTTGCATCTGGACGAATCGGCGCCAGCCGTTTCCGGTGTACAACTGGAAACCTTGGTGAACGAATTCCGCACGGTGATGAAGACCCTCAAGCGCCTGTCGCGGCTGTACCCGGAAGACATCACCGAGCACTTCATTTACCTGCCGGAAATCACCTTGGAACAGTTGGCCGATCACGCCCTGATGCAAGCGTGGCTGGTGAAGTTGCAGGAGCGCTTGAACAGCAGCCAGAAGTCGGGCCTGGCCTATCAGGCCAGCCTGCGCGAAGACAAGGAACGCAATGTCTGGCTGCCGGAAGTAGAAGTCACTTCCCACGGTCTTGCCAGCTACGTCACCTTCAACCGCGACTTCTTCGGCAGCAACGACTACCGCTCGGTGGTCACCGTAGGGGCCAAGCTGTCTACCCTGCTCGGCGAGGGTGCTTACGTGCAGCGCGGCGAACGTCGCAAGGCAGTCACCGAGTTCAAGGAAGCGCTCGACTGGCTGATGAACGAAAGCACCAAGCGCCACACCATTCAGCGATACAAGGGTCTGGGCGAGATGAACCCGGAGCAGCTGTGGGAAACCACCATGGACCCAACCGTCCGCCGCATGCTCAAGGTCACCATCGAAGACGCGATTGCCGCCGACCAGATCTTCAACACCCTGATGGGCGACGCGGTGGAGCCACGCCGTGACTTCATCGAAAGCAATGCGCTGTCGGTGTCGAACCTGGACTTCTGATCCGGTTGTAGGTTCACAGAAAAGCTGCACGCTTTCACAAATAGATGACCGGCCGGGCTTCAACCATGGCCCCTGTCGGTCACCATCAAGCCCGCCTTCGCGGGCTTTTTTTTGCCTGGAATTCCTGCCGGGGCGCCCTACTCCGCTCATTGGAAAATGATGCAGATGGGGGGATTTGAGGAAGTGATTTGATGGGGCGCTGGAAGTGCTGAGAGGGTCGGCGGGCGGATCTGAGCAGCAGAGAGATTGAGAGGACTTTAAAACTAATATTTGAACACCTTAATAGTTAATTAAGCGTACGTGTTAAGTATTAATTTGAACAATTTAGTATGGAAATGGAATTTGGTGGAAGTTGCCATTTTGGATTTTTTGTAGATTTCGAAGGGATGTTGGAATAAGATCTATGACCAACTTTTCCGCTTTGCACTGAAGATTTTCAGCCAAATCAGCTGTTTGAAGCGAGAGCTTCAGACCTGATCCAAATTGCTCCAGCGATCACGAAGTGGCCGTTTAGAAATAAAGAGAGCAAGCCGATTGCTTTAGATTCTGATCAGTCATGAGAGTCATGACCAATGAGAGAAAAGGAGACCTGAAAATGTAGAAAAACGCGATCAATCCCGAGAGGACTGACCGCGCTTAGCGAAGCAGACTTGCGTCCTCAGAACCCGCAATGTCTGCTTTTTCGAAGCGACTGTCAATCCTCTCCCATTTTTTCGACCTTAGCGAGGTTACTCGACGGCACAGTGTTGCCTGTCGAAAGGCCTCACTTCGCCCGCCCTGCGCCTTGATTTTTTGGCGCAGCGTCGGCGCTCGTTTCGAGATTTTCGGAGGTGTTTCATGACAGTACGAAAGGTGGTCACGCGGCGGTCCAACCATTACCGCGGCTACTTCCCATCGCTCAAAAATAAAAAGCCTGTGCCCTGGGAGTCCCAGCTCGAAGGCGCTCTTTTTCGGCTTCTTGAGCTGTCTCCTGCGGTCATCGGCTACGTCCCGCAG
Organism: Pseudomonas sp. NBRC 111130; assembly: GCF_001320485.1. Lineage (NCBI taxonomy): Bacteria > Pseudomonadati > Pseudomonadota > Gammaproteobacteria > Pseudomonadales > Pseudomonadaceae > Pseudomonas > Pseudomonas sp. NBRC 111130. The sequence continues at coordinate 153,222 of NZ_BCBG01000012.1, read as the reverse complement.
CCCAGTGAGGAACGTGTTCCATCGCTCCAGGGCTACTTCAAATATTACCCAGACGTACAGGTTTTCCTCGCGGATGGGCGCGAGTGGTGGTTTGAAGTGAAGCCTCACGACCGACTGAAGATTGCCAGCGTCAGGCAGCGACTGGATGCCGCTGAGCGCTACTTCAACGCCACTGCCCGTAACTTTTCGGTGATCACTGAAAAGTTAATTGAAGCTGAGCCCCTGGCTACCAATCTTAGAAGGCTGATGTATCACCGGCGCGGTCCAGAGCTTTCGCATCAGGCGTTGGAGGAGGTAATGGCGACCTTCAACGAATGGCCGCCTATGACCGTTGCAGATCAGCTCTACGTGGTTGGTGAGGGGAAAGCCTGGCGCTTGTTAGGCCTTGGGGTGGTGGGCATTGACCTTGATAGGTCAATTGACACTGACTCCCCGGTCTTCCTGCAAGGGGGGCACCGTCATGCAAACCTTTTCCCTTAGGGTGAAATTGGTCGTCATCGTTCGTGGCGTACTGATGGTGCTTGAGAAGAGGCTTATTGACCGGAAGCTGCTCTTTTTCGATGAGCTTGGTGAGCCCACGAAGCTATCCGAGAAGGAGTTCTATGAGGCCTACGAGAAGCGCGAGATCGAGATCTCCGCTGATCAGCCATACCTTGGGAAGGTTCCGTATGTGCGGAACGTCCCTCCAGATATTTCATGCTTCCCCAAAAAACATGGAGATGAGGCATTGCGTCGACGCAAGTATCTGGACGACCTAACTAAGCGCGGTAAATACAAGCTACCGGGTGACGAAGACATGATCAAGAAACTTAGAGATATCGCCAAAAAGATTGGGGATGCGTGCGCACCCTCGGTTTCCACTATTCGACGTTGGGCAGCCAAATACATTGGCCAGAACGTAGTAAAGCTTATCCCTCAGCATGCCAAAAAGGGTCGGGCTGCCGCGATACAGGGAGAGCTCGAAGTTATTCTTGAAGGGGTGATTAATAAAACCTACCTGCAGGATACGATTCCAGCGGTCAGCGTGGTCGTTTCAGAATTCGAAGATCAGATAAAAGAGAGGAACAAAAGTCGTTTGCCTTCGGATCAGCTCAAGATCCCAAGCGGAATGACTGTCCGAAGGTACATCGCCAAGCTGGATCCGTACCTTGTGGATAAGGAGAGGCTCGGAAAACACGCAGCAGACAAGAAGCACCGTGTTGCGGCGGGTGTCCTACGTGTCCATGAGATTTTGGAACGTTGGGAAATTGATCACACCTTGTTGGACGTCCAGCTTGTGGATGAAACCTCGGGGCTGTGCATTGGGCGCCCCTATCTGACGATCGTCCTCGACCGCTTCTCTCGAATGGTGATGGGATATTTGCTCCACCTGTCGGCGCCAAATACGGAAACCGTGCTTCGTGTGATCGAACGCTCAATCCGTCCAAAAGCCGAATTGCTGAAGCGCTTTCCGAAAGTGAGAAATGAATGGTGGGCACGTGGGCTGCCGGCTCGAATAGTCCCAGACAACGCAGCGGAATTTCACGCGGGCGATCTCATCATGGGATTCAACGAGTTGGGTATCGAGATCATGTATCCCGCTTCAAGGGCCCCTCAAAGGAAAGGTGCCGTCGAACGCTTTTTCAGCACACAGAACCTGGGGCTTATCCACAACCTCCCGGGTACCACCTTCTCGAATATCCAGCAGCGTGGCGATTACGACTCGGAGAAGAATGCATGTTTCACGCTCCCTCAATTGGAGGCGGTGGTAGTGAAATGGATCGTCGATGGTTACCACCAGACTCCTCATCGGGGGCTGGACAACAGAACACCGGCTCAAGTCTGGGGGACTAGCGAGGCGAACCATGTCATCAGCCTTCCCGTCGACCTGGACTCGTTGGAGTGCATTCTGGCCAAGCGGGCCTCGGTGAAGGTTCACCATTACGGCATCGAGGTTGCCAAAGTGGGCTACCACTCTACGGAACTTGCTGAGCTCCGTATGCGTTTGGCAGACGGAGAAAAGGTAAACGTCCGCTATCGAGACGAAGCCGGGCACGTTTGGGTTCACGACCGCTTCAGAAACTTGTTCTTCAAAGTGCCCGCCAAAGATGAGCGAATGGCCGGTAAGAGCAGGGAGGTGTGGAAGGCTGCCGAGAAAGCGCTGCGAGAAAAATATAATGAGCAGCCTAGCTTCGAGGCTACGCACAGGTGCTACCAGGAAATTATGGAAGATGCAGACGAGGCCCGCCGTTCGCAGACGCTCAGAAAACGACGCGCAGCTGCCATAGCGAAAATCGACAAGGAGGGTCGAGTGACCGAAAGCACGCCTCCACCCAAGGTACTCGCTGAAGTGGAATGGACCGGTGACTCTATTCCTAACATTCCGCCAGCAGCCTTCAAGGTCTCGGTTCGTCGCCCTGCTGGGAGTTCTAAGCCATGAACGCCATCAATCTGTACGAATGCTACGAGCATGGTGAATACAGCTTTACGCTCCGCGATCGTTTTATTCACAGCCCTCAAGTCGAGCGAGCGTTGACGCGACTAGGCGATATCCACGGCGATAGTCGGCGTACCAGAGCAAGTAAAGGGTTGCTGATCCAAGGTCCAAGCGGAGTGGGCAAGAGCACATTGGTCAAGGAGTACATTCGGTCATTGGAGGAATTGGAGAGCCATGACCCACAGAAGCGGACAGTTCTGTTCGTCGAGATGCCTTCGTCTCCAACCAAAAAGAACCTGGCAGCAGCCATTTTGGCAGAGCTGAAGGATCCCTTCGCAGAGGCACGAGGACATTCGGCAGAGGTTAAATTTGCGCGAGTAGTCCTGCTGCTGAAGAACCTTGGCGTGGAGATGTTGGTCCTCGATGAGGCGCAGCACCTGGTCGATTATCGTCGTAATGGTGCGTATGAGGCAGCAGACTGGATCAAGAGTCTGATGAATGAAACCAGTATCGCGTTTGTTCTGATTGGGCTGAAGCGCACCGAAAATCTCCTGCTAGCAAACGAGCAACTGCGACGCAGGTTTTCGGCCACGGTGGCATACGATCGCTTCACCTTCTCCGCTAATACGTCTCTTCATTTCGTGATGTTGTTGCAGGCAATCGAGGGCGAACTGCCTGTTCAAACCATCAGTTTTGTAGAGCCAGCGATGATTAAACGCTTCTACCTGGCTTCCTATGGATTGATCGACTACCTCATCAAGATTGTGGACAGGGCTGTTTGGCTGGTTCAAGTCCAGGACCTTGTCGGGATTGAACTTCCTGTGCTGGCCCAGGCTTTTGAAGACGAGGTTTGGAGCTACGCCACCGAGGATCGAAACCCCTTCAGTGCGAGCTTCAATTTCCAGCCTCTGTTCGGGAAGCGGGAGCCGTTTGAGACGTTCGAAGAGAGCAGTACCTGACGGCCAAGGGCCGGGCTTATCGGCCCGGCTCTACTCCCCTGATTTTTATGTCTTCGATTTCATGGATGTGTAGGAATGTTTGGTCTTTTAATCAACCCACGACCACACCAAGACGAAAGTCTTTTGGGGTACCTGCAGCGCCTGGCGAAAGCCAACGGATTACCCAGAAAGGAACTGCTCACCGCCTTTGCACGAGCCGACGAGACCGATGTTGCGGACTGGCTGCAGATGATGGAAGGACCACTGAGCTGGCCTGCGGTATCTGCTGAGTTTCGTGATCCAAGGCCCAAGGGGGTCAAGTTATGGACGACTCATCACGCTCGTTACTGTCCGATCTGTTTGGGCGAAGCCGGTTATTGGAGAGAAAGCTGGGGCTTGACCCTGGTTACGACGTGTTCTGTCCACGGCACTGAACTCCACGGGCGGTGCCCCAACTGTCTGAAGGAAACCGATCCAAGCGCAATGAGTGCGAATAGTTGCCAAGCGTGTGGCACCTCATTGAGTGGGACCAATTTTGAGATCGCGCCGGCGAGTGATACGGCCGCCTGGCTCACCTCTGGCTTTGAAGATAGGTTTTACGCCGACTCGTTGCCAGCTGACGCGGGATTGGCGGCCCTCACCTACGAACAGTTTCACGAGTTGTCATCGCGTCTCGCTGTCAGAAGTTTGCCTACGGAAAGAACCCAGCCGCTGAAGGTTGCTGATTCGGGTTCGCTAGAGATATCGCGGCTTATGGCAAACGCGGCGGGCGTGGTTCTCATGAACTGGCCTCTCGCATTCAGAGAACTGCTGAGTGGCCTCAAGGCAGTCCATTCCGATAACGAACATTGGACGCTCAGCAGATCGTTCGGCCCGATATACCACGACATCCACCGTGATCTGGATGACTCTTGTTTTGACTTTCTTCGTCGAGAGTTCGAATCATTTCTGCAGCATGCGTGGGAAGCACCGTTAGCGAAGCGAAATCGCAATTTGAGTGAGGAGACGATTGAGAGACATCGTTGGGTGTCGTTCGATTCTGCTGCTGAAGCTTGTGGTCTCGGGGTATCAGTCATAAAACGCCTTCATCAGGAGGGACAAATCGCCTATCGGGAGAAGGTCCATGAAGATCGAGTCTTTACGGTCGTGGACCTGGATCATTTGAAGGCAATCTCGCAGCATCTCCAGGGCGTGGCTGATATGAAAGAAACCTCGACTTTGCTAAGCCTCTGTCGCAATCGGGTTAGGCAGCTGCTAGCTGGTGGTACCCTCCAGTTCTTTGGTGGAGAACCGCGCCCAGGCGAAAGGTGGCTGATTGACTGCCGCTCGATCAACGAATTGATTGATGAGAAGCTGCCTACCAGCTCTGACCAGAGCCTGGTGTCGATCAACTACTTGGCCAAGCATTCTCTGCCCAAGGGGGGTGGGTTGGTCGAGTTGGTTCAGGCAATACGTGCAGGTGAACTTCGCGCTTACGGCCCAGCTGAGAATGGCTCGGTTGCGGTAGGGGCGTGGTTACTCAAGCCGCAAGATTTTGCAGCGTGGCAACAAGCCCGAGCTGAGAACAAGAGTCCGGTCTTTCCCGGCCTGTCGGTAGTCAAGGCTGCTGCGCTGTTAGGCGTCAAAGAACAATGCGCATACGCGTTCGTTCGACTGGGTCTGCTATGGAGCACTGCTGTCGAACGAGGCCGGCGTACGCAATTGATGGTTAAGCCTCAAGCCATCGACAGATTCAGGCGTGGCTATATCTTGGGACCGGAGATTGCGGTGTATTTGGGGAAGTCGACCAGGGAGGCGTTCAAGCACCTTTGGGAGGCCAGGTTTCGCCCCGTTGCGGGGCCATCCATTCCAAACGCGGCTTGCCGGCAGTACGTTTGGGTAAGAAGCAAAAAGCTGATCGATTACCTCGCAAGTGAAGCCGCCCAGATCGACGATCCTGAAGCCATCACGTTTTTATCCACACCGATCGCTCAGCCTCGTGATTGCCGATTCAGGCATGTGGGATCAAGATAGTTAGCACGCTTTCTTTCTTGATTGCTAAAATCATCGAACCCATTTTGGAGAATCTTATGTCCCGTCTCGCTGAATTCCGCCTGCTCGAACAACAGCTCGCAGCCCAACTGGCGGAGCTGGAAGCGCTGAAAAATGACTCTGCCCTGAAGCAGGAAATGGAATTTGAAACGAAGCTGCGCAGTTTGCTCAACGAGTATGGCTACGGCCTGCGCCAAGTGGTGCTGATCCTCGATCCGCAAGCGGTGGCTTCCACTGATATGGCCCCAAAAACCTCTCGGAAACCACGCGAAGTAAAGGTCTACAAGAATCCACACAGCGGAGAGGTTGTTGAGACCAAGGGTGGTAATCAGCGTACGCTTAAGGCCTGGAAAAACGAGTATGGCGCTGAGGTAGTCGAGTCTTGGCTCGCCAATTGATTGCACTGCAGGCGGCTTCTGGCACGAGATGAATCGTGGTGCGCCCCGAATGCAAATTCCCATTCTGGGGCGTGACGAAATTTTCTGCGGGTGGTGGTGACACACAGTTTATGCGCATTAAATAGAGGTCCACTTCAAAAAATGGACTCTCCAAAATGCGGAATGCTCTCGTCTCAATCTCAGTGAACACCATCGCAAGCCTCCTGACTGCGCTTGTGCTTCACTGGATCACCCGTCCTCTTTCCGACCTCTCCATTCAGCCAATCACGGCCTCAAACTCTGGATCCAAGAGCTCTTCGTGCTCTTCGTAGATGAGAAATCTGGACCAGACAGCACGTTTCTGAACCACCCCATCAGAGCAAGCGTTCCCCTGGATTGAGCTATCTGGTGACGATTCGTTGAGTTTCTTCTCACTGCTAGGAAGAGCTCTGATTAAAAATTCGTGCTTCCTCAGAGGCTTAGCGATGGTGTCTGTAGAGGCTTTTCTGGAATGACGAGTAAGCTCCTGATGGAGGCGTTTTCTGCACTCCATCCCTCACGGGGACCGCTTGTCAAATCGAAAGGCCCTGCTATACAGTTCTTGTCAAAGGATTTGTCAAATGATGTAGAATCCGGTCCCTCGTTGGGCGCGGTGGAGGAGTTAACATGTCAGAACGCGAAGGGGTCTTAGCAAGGGCGCCGCTTATCTATGCGTTGAGCGTAATCAGATTTGCCCCGATTCTTAAGCTGCCAAAGCTGATCCCAGACATTCAGCACACGATCCGTCAGAGCCTCCCGGGCTTCTTCCAGATGGTCAAGGGCGTGCCGCCTGGAGTGATGCACAGCGGAGAACCGAATTCTTGGGCGTTCCTTAATCGGGATGCTGACTACGCGTGCGTGCTGGCCATGGATCACATGATCCTGCAAAGCACAAATTATCTTCATTTTGATAACCACTTAGCGCTTTTCCGTGAGTGCATTGAGGCGCTGGTAGGGCAAGCAGGTGCATTGGATATCACCGCTATCGGGATGCGGTACGTCGATAAAATTGAACCAGCTGAAGGTGAGACCCTAGCCGACTACCTTCCGGAAGCCATGCTCCCACTTAAATGCGATGAGCTAGCGGCGCATGGGAAAGTCCCCAAGGAGCAGCTTGGAATCTCTACTACCACCTACCATCTAGATCCGGAGTATCTGCACATCAGATGCTGGCGGCAGACTGGTATGTGGATACCGGAAGATTTGGTCGAGCCGGCCATGGTTTTCGAAATTGCTAAGCAATCGAGGAATTCATCCAAGCATGGTGCTCCTCTGCAAGGTGCATTTGTGCCTGTTAGCGAAAATGGTGCTCTTCTCGATACGGATGCGCATTGGCCGCTGCAGTTAGCCGAACGACTGGGAACCGAGGAGATCTGCACGAGACTCGACGGTTTGCATAAGACTGCTAACTTTGCTTTTAGGACAGTCGCGAAAGATCATGCCTTTGAGGTTTGGGGGAAGGCGAAATGACTACAGCAATGAATGGGCAATGGATTGATCCTACCGGGGCTGCTGTAAGCAGATCTTCTACTTGGGAAAACCCTGAAATTGCTCCGCGTGTAGGTAGCACGACAGCAAACCCTGTATTGGCGATTGCTTTCACAGCGATGCTGGCCGTTTCGGTAGTAGTCGCTCCTGGGACTGCCTCCCTGCCCTATCCACAACTTATCGGCTCAGCAGGCATGAGCTTTCATGGCGTGCATGCTGGTGCCTGGACCGAGGTGGACACCAGCCAGGATGCCAATGTTACCGAAGACGTAGCGCCGGCCTTAATCGAGGAGCTTAGGAGCGACTTCAAGTTGTCAGATAGCTCCATCGCGCAGATCTTCAACGTGTCTCGTCAGACCGTGTACAATTGGCGGACTGGAAAAACCGCCACTGGTTTTCCCGAGAGGCTTGCGGCTTTAACTGAGGCGTTGCGCCAAGTTAACGCCGAAGAAGCGCAGTATCTGCATCGGGTGCTTTTCTATCCAACCGCCGATGGCCGCCTGATTCAGGATGCGCTTTCGGATGAAGCGTGGAATCGAAATGGCGCTAAAGGTGTGTACGGAATGGTTGCGGAGTTGGCTGGCAAGGCGCAGCAGCTACGTGATAGGGACCTCAAAACCATCGCCAGGTTAGAAAAATCGGGCGGTTCGAATTTGGTTTGATTATGGCTGATACACCTGAGCAAGAGATCGTAAGTGCCATTAGCGCTGCTGGTTGGCTGCAAGGAGATACCGTCTCAGGTGACGCCTTGATTGAACACATATCCGAGGAGGTCCTGAAAGGCCAATTCGAGGGGGTGGCTCCAGCTTATTGGATGTTGGCCTCCCATTCCTGCACGGTGCATGCACGCAACCTTTGTGATGCGCCGTGGATAGAGTGGATTGCCGTTAAGGTAAAGAAAAAGGCCTTTGATAAGCAGCTGCACGCCCTCAATCCACGTACGCTGCACCTGCAGCACGCGGAAAAGCAGGTTTTGGAGCTCAAGATTCACAAGCGTGTGTGGACCAAGAGAGCCGTGCTTCCGACGCTCCACCGAAATCCGGTAATCACGCTGAGCGAAGAAAACGGTCAGTATTTCTCATACTGGATGTCCCACCATTACAACCGTATTGCGATGCCGGACGAGTTGGTCAACCGCCTGAAGGCAGACCAAGGTGACGACGGCATGAAGGGCATCGCCGTGCTTGTCGACGATTTCCTCCATCAGAACAACCAATTTTTCGCTAGTGCTTGGGTTTCCTTCAACCCCAAGGGCGAGATTCGCGACCCGGCTGAGCCCTACGAGGTGGTGTTCCGGTTTTTGACCAAACGAGAGCACGCCAGGCGCGCAAATGAGCTGCACGACCAGCTGAATGAATTGCTCGGGGTGGCCAGAAATCTCAACGATGGGCTGTACTTCGGTGGAGCAGACGTCACGGTGCTCCAAGACTTTACCATGCTCGATGCGGAAGACTTCGTGCGGTACAACCTTCACGACTGGCTCAGTGTTGGGGATACCGATGAAGATGAAGAAGGTGCCGATGATGCTGACTGAGCTGCTATCGGCCTCCCCTTTAGGATCTGGGTTTGACCTTAGCTGACCGGCTGCTCTACAAACCAATTGATTTTCTCCGGAGCCGGTGTCACTGTCGCTCCAAGAATAGCCCCCACGCCTCGGGCAGGTCCCAGACCTGTACTGCGCACCAGGGGGTTAGTTGTTTCTAGGGCCCGCCCAGGTCGATCAGGCATGCTTTGGGCGGGCCTCAAACCAGTGGGTGACCACCAAAAGGGTCAGTTAGGCCTACTGCTGCCTATCCTCGCTCGTTACCATCCAGAGACCCTCTATTGATACGGTTTCAGCAAAGATGGATGTCTATAAGGTCCGCATCGAAGACACAGAAAGCAAGATCATCGACAAGGAAGGTTTCGAGGCCGAGACCTTCCGCAGAGATCCATGGTACCAGCCTGGAAGTGCCGGCAAGCTAGCTCAGTTTGCTGTATGCCCGGCATGCGACAACCCTGTCCAGCTGGTTGGGCTGTATGAGCTACCGCCTAACGTGAAGAACCCATTCGGGAAACATGCTACTAAGAGCATTCGCGGCATCGCTCCATTTGATAGTGAGGCCCGTAACGATTGCCCGTACTTCCAGCCTCGCCAGCACAAGAAAACAGAACGAAAAACCAGGTTTGACGGCGTCCCACGGAAGATTCTCAAGCTATTGATCGAACAGTTCGATCGCGTGGTTTACATCCTGGAGAAAGAGACCCAACTGGTCCTTTCCGAGAACGCGTTGAGAGGCATGCTGCAGCGTTACAAGGGAGAGCGTGGCTACCTCTATACCGGCGCGACGCTTCGCAATGTGCCATGGATCTTTGCTTACATGTCGGACGCCACCCGCCTGTTTGGCCAGAAGGTCATTGGAAATGCTGAGCTGGTGAAAGCTATTGCCGCTGAGGTGCCAGGGGCGGAAATCAGCAGCACTGGTCGGCTGGAATCGAAGAAGGTGCCTGGTTCGAAGGCGGCATATTTTGATCTCAAAATGAGTTTCATCCGCCATCGAATCGTCAAAGACAGTGAAGCGTCCGGCTTGGTTGAAAGCATGGAGTTTGTAGTGTCACAGCCTCGCGGAGGTGAGCTTGAGCACATTCACAAGGAAGTCATCAAATTCGATTCGGCTTGGTTCGAATCCCTTATCCGGATGCCGGTTGATCATCCTTATCGCAGAATGGATAGAGTGAAGATGGCCCGGGAGGAACTGGGCGATCTGCTGGAGCTGACTCAGGCCTGAGGAGGCCTGTTGTAAACCACTTTTTTTCACTGTAACCACAGTGGTTTACAGTGAAAAAAAGTGGTTTACAACGTAGCTACGACACGCGCCCTGGCCACTCCCCAGGCCAGCGCGCTCCTCATTGATTCGTTCAGTCGGGCGTCGAACACCTATGCTGCTCGGGGCCTTGCCACGCCGCGGTGTCCTATAATTCATCTTCAGCTGAATGGAGCAAAATGTTGTGAAGCGCACATTCATTGGAATGGTCGAGGCTGGTGAGCCACTGATGAGGCAAGCGCTTGAAGCTATCCGACAGGCCCACGAAGCGGAGGCTGCTGGATTGCCAGACCTTGAGGTACAGCGTCTTCACCCATTGGCAGATTCGCTCTATCAGGCGGTCATTGATTTTCAGCTCCTCAAAGCAGGTAAACCACCGTCGACTATCCAGTGAGGACCTGCCGCTACATGACGAAAAAGATGCCAGCTCTTCTCCCCGACCACCCCATGTATACCGACGCAGTGGATGCGATGAAGCAATACCACGAGGCGCAGGCTTCTGGCTCATCTGCCGAAGAGGTTGAGCGCCTGCGTCAAATCGCAGAATCACAATTTCGGGCTGTCAGCGAGTATCAGCTCAACGCTCTGGGATATCAGTCTCGTCGTCCGCACTGAAGGGATAACCGATCCGGAGGTAGCTTCAGAATCCATCAAGCCAAGCGGAAGACTCACGACGCGGTCCGATTGATCAGCGAGACGGTCGGGAGGGTTTGCACACAGCCCCAAAAAAAAAGCAGCTCCCGAGAGCTGCTTTTTTCTTACTCCCCCTTTTTGTGCTTGTGGGGTTTCAGGTCCGGATGGTCCTTCTGCTTTTCAGGGGTGACTCGCTGCCTTTTGTCCGGAGTGCCATCTTCATTGGTGCGCTTTGGGCCTGGCTTGATGCTCATGCAAAACTTCCTTTTCCGCTTGGGTTGTTGAATGCAGCTATGTAATTAGTCCAGCTTCTCTCAGCTGTCAAAGCAGGCTGGTGCAGAACCGCCTGGCCGATGATCCGGTCCACATCGAACATTCAGAGGCCAGAATAAGAGCCTCCGACAAAGGGCTTACAAGGGGCAGTGAAATCCAGCGCTGAGCGATACGAAGACGTCTGGACGTTCATCATGCCGAGCACGGTGTGGAACAGGTTGTCGTGGCTCAGCGGTGACGTGGTTTGAGCTTTCAAACAACCCACGTTGACCTTTTCGCTCTTCGCGAGCGAGTCAGACATCCAAAGTACCAACGGCACCTTTGTTTGCTCGTCAGGAGCCATCGCGTAAGGCAGCCCGTGTAGATAGAGCCCACCCTCCCCCAGCGATTCGCCGTGGTCCGAAACGTACATCAGCGCAGTGTCGAACTTGGTGTTGGCCGCCAGGATATCGATGAGATTTGCAGTCACATAATCGGTGTAGAGGATTGAGTTGTCGTAGGCATTGACCACCTCCTCCTGCTTACATTTGTCGAGCTCGTTGGTCTCGCACACCGGTGCGAATTTCTTGAATTGCGAGGGGTAGCGCTTGTAGTAGGCCGGGCCGTGACTGCCTTTGTAGTGGAGCACCAGGACAGCATCGCCTTCCTGGCGCTTGATGAAGTCTTGCATCTCCGTGAGCAGCACCCCGTCCTTACACTCCTCGCTGGTGCACAGTTGGGAATCCGCGTGAGAGGCAGCCTTGTGGTTGGGAACCCTGTCGCAGACCCCTTTGCACCCCGAGTTGTTGTCAGTCCACATGACACTGATGCCAGCGCGTTGAAGCACGTCGAGCAGCCCTTCTCGGCTCTTGGCCAAGCCATCTTTGTACTGGGCCTTACCCACGTCCAGGAACATGCATGGCAGCGAGACCGCGGTAGCGGTACCGCAGGAGCTCACGTTCGTGAAGCTAATGACATTTCGCTTTTCTAGTTCCGGATTCGTTTCACGGGAGTAGCCGTTGAGGGAGAAGTTGGCGGAGCGAGCGGTCTCTCCTACTGCCAGTACCAGCAGCCTGGGTTTACGAGCCGCACCCTGTCGATTAACTACCGCATCAGTACCAATGGCCGTCAGCGTTTTAGGTGAGGCCAGCTGACGCTTCAGGTACCCATGGCCAGCCGCAAACAAGTTGGTAGGTACCAGAATCAGCCGGATCTCCCGATTGTTGCGCAGCAAGGAGGCATACGACTGGTACTGACTCAACGCGATGCCAGATAAGGTCAACAGAGCGAGCGACAGAGCAATGAACCTGCTGACCAAAGCTTTGGCCCAAGGCTTGCGCCGGAGGGGAACCCGGGCAATCAGGTAGACGGGCAACACCCCAACCATTGCGACCCAAAGACCGAGCTTCCAATTCAGCAGCTCGGTTGCCTCAGCGACGTCGGTCTCCACAACGTTGGTGAACATTGTGTAATCGATCACGATGCCGTAGGCATTCATGAAGTAACTCGCAAAAGACGCGCTGATCAGTACCAGGCACAGTATGGGTTTGGCCAGCCGCCCCCATGACAGCAAGCTCAGAACGGTAAACACCCATGCGAATACTATGACTGGGAGGCTAGCCGCTAGCTGCCAGTTCACTTCATCGGTTTTGAATACCAGCTTCCAGAGCACGTTCCAGAGCTCAGCGTTCGCGAATAGCAGTAACCAAAAAGTCACCAGGCCGATTAGCAAATTAGTACTGATGCCTTTCTGCCGCGCATTGCGAATAGCAAAGATCCATTTGCTTAACAGGGTGTGAACAATGGATTTGGAAGGTGTCATTATCAAACTCTGGAAGCTGCTTATCCATGGCGGTAGCTATGGAGTTAGCGGGAGCTACAAGGCAAACCGTCGACAGATGCTGAGCGATTGCGCAATGTGCGGAGCGTCAGAGGCCTTAGGCCCCTAGGCGTTGGGGACGCTTAGTATGTGTGAGGCATAGGGATAAAAAGAGAAATGAATCTCGCTGAGCGCATTATTTCCGGGACCTGATAACGACACGATGACCTCGGGATTACAATGCTGACAGAAATCCAATTACTGCTGTTTTGATTGTCATTGATCACGCTATGATCAAAATTAGGGGAATACTACCCACCAAAAGCAATGCTCCGCTCAGCTAGATAAATTTAATTTCACAAACAAAACGGTTTCGTTTTGTCGTAGGCTAATTTTGAACTTTCAATTCAACTTACAAGTCTTTCTCGCGAGCAGAACATAATTTTCAACTTTTGCTCGTTAATATGTCACCCATCAATGAGGGGCGAATACCATGAGCTTTTTCAAAAACATCCTGGGCGGGCACCATGGCCGTGGAAACCACGGTGGAGGCAAGCACCACAGCGGGGGACATGGGGCCGAGCAATATGATCGCCATGGCCGGCAGCAGGGCTGCGACGGCGGTAATCAGGTGTATGACGGCGGGCGCCCTCCCACTCCTGCCCCCATCAAAGATCTGCAGGGCTGCAGGCAGTGCCGGACGGCCAACGATCCGTCAGCACGCTTTTGTCTAAACTGCGGAACACCGCTATCGAGTGGTTGCACCGCCTGCGGCTCGCTGCTGAGTGCAGGAGCAAGATTTTGCAGTCAGTGTGGCCAAGCGACGCTCTAAGGCTAGGTAGACAGGAAGGCCAACGAGACCACAACCCTGCGCAAGGAGAAATACGTGGGTTCAAATCATGACCATGGCAGCGCTGCAGTACGCGAGGGGCATCAGAAGAAGCTAATCATGGCGCTCGGCTTGACTGGCAGCTTCATGATTGCAGAAGTGATCGGTGCGTGGATTACCGGCAGCCTGGCGCTGCTGTCGGACGCATCTCACATGTTCACAGATACTGCCGCCTTGGCGATCTCACTGATTGCACTTCAGATAGCCAAGCGGCCGGCGGATCAGAAAAGAACCTTCGGCTATGCGCGCCTGGAAATTCTGGCTTCGACGTTCAACGCCGTGCTGCTCTTCCTGGTGGCGATGTACATCTTGTATGAGGCCTACCAGCGCTTCTTCATGCCGGCGGAGATCGCTACCGGAGCGATGATGTGGATCGCAATCGCCGGCCTGATCATCAACCTAATTTCGATGCGCCTTCTGGCATCTGCGAGCAACGAAAGCCTCAACGTCAAAGGAGCCTACCTCGAAGTTTGGAGCGACATGCTCGGCTCGCTTGGCGTAATCATCGCGGCACTTATCATCCGCTTCACCGGCTGGACCTGGGTCGACACGATTGTCGCTGTGGCGATCGGCCTTTGGGTTCTGCCGCGGACGTGGCAGTTGCTTCGCGAAAGCCTGGGGATCCTCATGGAGGGTGTCCCGAGGGGGCTCGACGTTACGGCAATCGAGGCCACCATCCTCGGAGTAGATGGCGTGACGGACGTTCATGACTTGCACGTGTGGGCTGTCAGCAGTGGCAGTAACGTGATGACGTCGCACGTAGTGGTTCGGGATTCTGCAGATGGGGATGCTGTGTTGGCGGCCGTCGTGGATGCTGTCAGCGATGCATTCGAAATCCATCACTGCACCATCCAGATCGAGCGGGCAGCTTTCCACGAGAGCGTTCCCTCACCCTCGCACTGACCGATCGGTAAACACCATGCAAACACATCACCCTCCTGGCTGAGGGTGATGTTGCAAAAAAAATGCGGTGAGGGATGCCGTAAACGGCAGGAGCGCTTCAAGGGGGTTGGTGAATGGCTTCGCCTGCCCTCGTCAACAACCTCCAGAAGGCTCAGCGATGGCCTGGATCATCACGAAGTACCTACTCACTGCCGGTATAGTGATTCTCGTGTCAGAGCTGGCGAAACGCAGCGACAAGCTGGGCGGCTTGGTCGCCGCCCTACCCTTGGTCACGGTCGTGACGTTGGTCTGGCTCTATTTAGAGAACCAGAGCATGGAGAAGATCTCCAACCATGCTTGGTACACGTTCTGGTACGTGCTTCCGACCCTGCCGATGTTTATTGCTTTTCCATTGCTGCTACCTAAGCTCGGCTTTTGGCCGACACTGATCAGCAGCATCCTCATCACAATGGCCAGCTTCGGAGGCTTCGCCATACTGCTGCGCCGGTTCGGCATTGAGCTTCTATGATCCGGTGGCCGCAGGGATCATCTTGATGAGTCTTAACGGCTATTAACACACTCGCCCTTCACCAGGTAGCGAACCATGTGCAGTTCGCCTTTCGAGTCTTCGTAGGTCATCATGCTTCTTACATTACCGCAGTACCGCACATTGGGTGATACATACACCAACTTACCAACGTCCAGGTCCATGCCATAGGCGTAGTCTTCTAGTTGAGGCATGGGCTTTTTTACGCGTTGAGCATAATCCGCTGTAGCCTCTCTAGCAGTACGCTCGATGTGTTTATTGATCTCCATACCGCTTTGGGCATTGGCTGTTAGTGATGTAAAGAGCATAAACACGGCGATCGCTGATACAGTAGTGTTCATAAGAAGTCCCTTAATAAAAAAGCGCCCGTAGGGGGGCGCTAAAATTCACCTACCAAAGGAGCGTATGGTTTACAGGTGAATGCACTGGCGCGAACAACTGCTCGGTGCTCTTGCCAAGCTGCTTTGAAATGAGACAATTTCCAAAGCAGCGATGCCTCTTCCGCTGCCCTTAAACTAGCAAAGGAGGCTAACACCAAGATGATCGTGCAATTACAATTTGGACATGTAATAGATTGTAAGATAATTATTCGAGAGAATATCGAGCCGCCACGTGAACTAATTTGCAGAAAGGCGCTGCGGTTTGCGGCCGTGCATGGGGTCTGCCTGCGTGGCGCCCTCGATCCAAGGCCAGTACCAGTCCTTGCAAGCTAACGACCGAAATGCTGCCTGTCCTGGCCGATTCCACCTGCCAGGCGAATCTGTCATACACCGCCGCAGGCCCCAGAATCCGCTATGCTTAGGGGTGGAGCCTGCATGACTGTCAGAAATCTTGCGGCTACATTACAAATTTGTAGGATTTCGCCGCGGCCAGCTTCTTCGCGTTAAGATTCAAGCGTCCTCAGGTGACCCGGCGTATGGACAGAGGTAGCGACTACCACATGCCATACCCTCAGCCAAACTTTCGAACAGCCTGCAACCATAATCTTGGCGGATTAGGCCAACTCCTTCCTCACACCTTGAGATAAGTTATGCGCGTTCTAGTTGTGGAAGACGAAATTAAAACTGCCGAATATCTTCAGCAGGGCCTATCCGAAAGCGGGTATGTCGTAGATATCGTGCACAACGGTGTAGATGCTCTGCACTTGTTCAACACTAATGTCTATTCGTTGGTCCTCCTGGACGTGAACCTCCCGGGTATCGACGGCTGGGACCTGCTGGAAACCATCCGTAAGACCAGCCGGGTCCGCATCATCATGCTGACCGCCCGCGGACGCATCAATGACAAGCTCAAGGGCTTGGACGGCGGCGCGGATGACTACCTTGTGAAGCCATTCGAATTCCCTGAGCTGCTTGCTCGCATCCGTTCGCTGCAACGCCGTGGTGATGAGTTAGTCGAGAAGAGCTCGCTGAAAATTGCCGATCTGGAACTCGACTCCGTCCGCCATCGCGTCTTCCGCGGTGGCACACGCATCGATCTCACCACCAAGGAATTTGCGCTTCTGCACCTGCTCATGAGCCGAACGGGCGAAGCGCTGACTCGCTCTCAGATCATCTCGTTGGTCTGGGATATGAATTTCGATTGCGACACCAATGTCATCGATGTAGCCATCCGGCGCTTGCGCTCGAAGATCGATGACCCGTTTGAAACCAAGCTCATTCACACGCTTCGTGGCGTTGGGTACGTTTTTGAGGAACGCGCATGAGGCCATTCAGCCTGGCTGCAAAGCTGGGGTTAAAAGTTGGGTTGATGAGCGCAGCGTTGCTGCTTCTGTTCGCCACCTTTGGCTATCTGATGGTAGGCAAGGCTCTGGAAAGAAATGCCAGAGCAGACCTGGAAGTAAAGATGGCGGGGATGGCTCACAACCTGTCCACCATCCCGGACATCTCCGGCGTCAACGCGGATGCGCATCAGCTTGTCGATTTGGTCATGGGCCACAACAACCTGTATGTGAGCATATTCGATACCTCACAGAATCAGACTCCCCTGCTCTCGATTGGCTCGAAACAGGTCAATCTGGAGGTGCACAAGTTTCAGCCGGCGGCCCAGCCCAAAGAGCACGAATGGCGTGATACGCAGGACCGTCCTCTGCTGAGTGCTTCTCGAATCATGCGTTTGGGCGATGGAACAGAGGTCAGCGTCTATATGACCATGGACCAGTCATCCAGTGAGGCGCTGCTCGATGCGTTGCTGACCTGGGCCTTGATGATGTCCCCCGTCATCCTCGCACTGATCTTGGCCATTGGCTGGTGGACTGTGCGCAGAGGCCTGCTACCACTGACCAAGTTCCTCAAGATCGCCTCGAAAATCTCAACCGAGAGCCTCGACCATCGCCTTCCAACTGATGGGATGCCGGCAGAACTCAAAATGCTCGCCGACGGCATCAACATCATGCTGGCTCGCCTGGATGATGGGGTTCAGCAGCTCTCGCAGTTTTCTGACGACCTTGCTCACGAACTTCGAGCACCGCTTTCCAACCTGATGGGCAAGGCCCAGGTTGCCTTGACCAGAGAACGATCGCTTTCCGAGTACCGGGAGGTTCTGGAGTCGTGCACAGAAGAGCTGGACCGCATGAGCCGCATGGTTTCCGACATGCTGTTCTTGGCCCAGGTCAGTCATCCAGCATCAATGGTGGAGTTCGAATCCGTCTCCTTGGTCGACGAGGTTCAGCGAGTGTGCGATCTCTTCAGCATTTCAGCAGAAGAAGGCGAGATTCAGCTGCAGATCTCCGGCAGTGATGACGTGGTGCGCGGGAATCGCCTGATGGTTCAACGTGCCGTCTCGAATCTGGTCTCGAACGCGATCCGTTACTGCCCTCGCGGCCGCACGGTCTACGTTAAGGTGCAGCATAGTGCGAGCGGTACGACGTTGAGTGTCGGCAACCCCGGCCGTGGTATTGCCAAGGAACACCACGCGCACTTGTTTGAGCGGTTCTACCGTGTGGACAAGAGCCGAGCACGGAGCGAAGGCGGTACCGGTCTTGGCTTGGCCATTGTGCAGTCGATCATGAGTCTGCACCAGGGATCGGCGAGCGTGGAGGTGACCGAAGAAAACTTCACCTGGTTCCACCTTCACTTTCCGGAAGCCCAGCAAATGCAGCCGGCAATGACCGCCGCTTAAATTGCGCAGACACGATTAGGCCCGTCAATCGACGGGCCTTTTGTTTGCCTCAATGCATCAGTGCCGAAGGACCACAGGGTCCATGGGCGACCGCAGAATCACCGACTTAATAATCTTCTGTTCGTCAGGATTGGCGTTTTTCCACAGGTGTGAGAAGTACTGAGCATTCACTTTCTCTTGAGCACTTACGCTGCCGGCGGCATCGATCAGGCGCATGGTCGAGTAGACACAGATCAGCGCCAGAATGAAGAACGCCGTGGCGACCACCATCACATAACGCTTGGCCAGCACCGGTGCCCGCTTGAGCTCCTGGATAGAGGCGTCCGCCGCCTTTGTCGCTGCTGTAAGCTCCGAGATCAGTGGCTGGATGGCGGTGTCGACTCCGCGGCATGCAGCTGAATACGCTGATGCAGCGGCGCGCAAGGCAACCTCCTCCGCGTTCGACCAAGCCTTCTCCGCCTTTCGCACCTCCTCCTGAATCTGCCGGCCGACAGCGTCCACCTGCTCCACCAGTTCGTTCGACCTCTCCAGAACAGCGCTGGAGGTGCGCGTCTGCGAGGTCAGCTCATCGAGCTGGACAGTGAGTTTTTCAGTGCAGCGGCGAAAGTCACCGATAGCAACTGCCCAGGGCTCTATGTCATTCATGGCTATCTCCTAGGGCGGCCAACAACGCCGCGCTGAATTAACGCGCTAGATATCAAAATTGTAATTTAAGAGAAAATTCGAAGTCGCCCTCGACAGTGCCGAGATAGACATGATCCTTCCAGATTTGAAGATTTAACGCATCCTATCTGCAGCCAAAATTACGGAATTGTAATTATTGACTCACCTTGTCGTTAGCTTCGCGTTCCTAAACTACAAACCAACAAAGGCCGCTAATCAGGTTGGCCTAGTATGAACCGAGGTTCACAATGAAATTTGTCAAATCTATCGCTATTGGCAGCCTGCTGCTGGGTCTCATGGGTACCGCTTACGCTGAAGGCGGCTTCGAGCGAACGAAACAGTTCAACGAGAACTTCCGAACCGAACAGGCTCGCCTATGGAGCGATGACTCTTCGGACCAGAACAAACAACAAGTCGCTCAAGAGCAAAAGAAAGAAAGCAAGGATGGTAAGGAACAAGCCGACAATTAATCGGCGGTTAAATAGGACTTCAAATGACGAAAGAAATCGACAAAAAAGCCAGGGTAAAACCTGGCTTTTTTGTGCTTGGAATTTAGCCTTCGTTCTTGCGAGGCGTTTCCGCATTGCTTTCTCCGGCCAGACCCTCGGCACCTTGTGCGGGGCGTTTCCAATGGCACAGCAGGAGCTGGCTGGCGTTCGCTTCGGTGATCGATGTGCAAGCTAGATCAGCGGGCAGACCATCCTTGCTGTCTCGCAAGCGCCTGGACAGATAGAACGAGCCATCCCGCGGCCACTTGGCAGGATCCTTGATGTTCTCGGACTTCCCGCTGCTGTAAAACTCCGACGAGTATGAGCGGCGGCCAGGATAGATCAGGGGAGCGGAATGAGCAGACTGCACATTGAGCCAGGCTTGAACCACATCCCGCTGATTCTGAGGGCGCTCCTCTAGTACCCCGGCGTAGATGATGCCCGCACCGATGATTGGCAACACCAATGCGCTCGCAGCGGCAGCCCAGGTGGTCTTCGGGCCAACTTCGCTGACCCGTGCAGACAGCAGCAATGCCCACGCTGGCAGCGCGGGTAGCAGGTAGGTCCACAGAATGTTGCCTGCAAATGTGAAGAAGACCGGTGTCGCCAAGGCCCACAGCCAGAGGTAGGCTTTGAAGCGCTGCATCGATCCACGCTTGCGGATCAACAGTGGTAGAAACAAGGCCCATGGCAGTAGCGACAATCCGAGCTGGATCCAGATGCTGCCGTACGGCTTGGCATGAGCACTACCATAGAGGTCCCCTGCCCAGTTACTGACGACGTAGCGGCTCCAGTGCTCACCAACGAAGAAGTACTCCATGAAGCCGGGCGTTTTCATCTCGGCCGCGACATACCATGGCACGGATATACCGAACATGAGTACAAGGCCGCTAATCCAGGGAAGCCTCAGTACCCGTCCCCATTCCTTGTAGATAACGAACCAGGCGAATGCCGGCGCCCCCATAAGCACCAGGGTCAGCGGCCCTTTGGCAAGCAAGCCCAGCCCGAGACCTGCGAACATCAGGTAGGCATCCGCCTTGCTGGCGCACTTCATCCAACGCCAGAAACCGTAGCTGGCCAGCAGAATCGAGAACGACAAAACAGGGTCAGTCAGCACAACACCGCTGGAGACCAGGCCAAGTGTGGTGCTGGAAAAAATAATGGCAGCCCAGATGCCGGCGTTACGAGAAATCTGCTGCGTGCCGAGTTTGATGATGATGAAACAGCTTGCCAGGTGGAGTAGCCACGCTGGGAAGCGCGCAGCGAACTCGTTAACGCCGAAGACCGTCATGCTCGCGGCCTGGGTCCAGAAGGACAACGGAGGCTTGCCCCAGAACGGTACCCCGTAGTCGAACATGGGCGTGATCCAGTCATTCAACTCGACCATCTTGCGAGCCATTTCAGCGTAACGGGCCTCAGATGTGTCCATCAGCGGGTAGATGCCCAGCCCCACCAAACGCAATAGCAAAATCGAACCCAGGACCCACCACAGCGTCCTCTCGTTCTTCAGGTTCAGCATTTCTTACCCTCGATCGAAGCCATCGAAGGGTGGAGTGACACGGGATCTGCCTTGTTGCTGTGCTTCAGGAAATAGAGAGGCCGGCGCTTCACTTCCGCGAGTGTCACGCCCAGGTACTCCCCCACCATGGCGACACCGACGCACATGAATGAAGCCATTCCGACGATCAGGTGATGGATGTCGAAACTGCCTGCCACAAGCGACGCAAGCATGTAGCAGATGCTGGAGACGAAAAGACCGAAACTGATGAGGCTGAAAATGCGCAGTGGTTTGCGAGAGAAGCTGACGATGCTCTCGATGGCCAGATTGAACAGGCCAGCTGCATTCCATTTGGTGCTCCCGGCATGGCGAACAGTGCGATTGTAGGGCAGTTCGATGGTACGAAAGCCTACCCAGCCGATCATGCCTTTGAGAATCCTGGAGCGTTCATCCAGGGCCCGCAGGGCTGCCAGCGGCGCAGGCCCAATCAATCGGAAATCGCTGACATCGGCCGGCATGTCCACCTTCTCCACCAGGCGCTGCATGACCCAGTAGTAAGCCCGGGCACTCATGCGCTTGAACCACGAATCACCGATTCTCAGGTTGCGCTGCATGTTCACCACGTCGTAGCCGCGTTGCCAGTAGTCCACCATGGCCGCGATGAGCTCTGGTGGATCCTGCAGGTCGACATCAATGAAGATCAGCGCACTGCCACGGGCATGGTCTATCCCGGCGCTCAGTGCAGCCTCTTTGCCGAAGTTGCGACTCAGGGACAGGCAACGTACAGATGACCCATCCTGATAGTGGCGAAGAATGTCGGCCGTCCGGTCATTACTGCCGTCGTCGACATAGAGGATTTCGCAGGAGACGGGTAAGCGCTTCACCACGCGGGTGATTCGCTGGTGGAACTCGGGGATGGTTTCCTCTTCCTGGAAGCAAGGGACCACGATGGTTAACAAGGGATCAGGGCGCTCGGGAAAGCGATGTAATGTCTGCATGATTGAATGTCCAAAAACGATGTGCAATGAATCCAAGTGCAGTGAGGCTTAAGGTCACTACGACTTGGGAGATGAGCGGTGACAGATTCGACTTGATGAGGAACCACATACCCACGCCATTGCCGAAGTTTGTGGTTAACGCGACCAGTGCAAACCTGACAGGCTGAAACTTACGAGAGCCATCTGCCACAAAACAGAGCGCCCTATTTCCAATGAAGCTCGCGATTGCGCCAACCATGCCGCCACAGATACTGGCCAGTAACGGAGTAACGAATTCTGTCGTAACCAGCAATAGGAACACCGCATAATGGACTCCCGTTGCTATGAAGCCGATCCCCAGATAACGAATCAGTAAGGTAGTAAGAGGTGGGGTTTGATTTTCCATGCCCAAAGCCTATGGAGGCAAAGGTGAAAAAATAGTGAACTAAATGTAAATGCGTAATTAGCCGAATCTATATATGGTAAGTAACAAGTCGGCGCACTAGGCTAGCACGCTACAATATCAGAGGGATTGCCTGAAAATTACGCTTTCGAAATAAAAGCCTTCCGATAACGCATGCATGACCCGTGGATTACAATGTTGACAAGATAAGGAAACACCGGGTGGCATTGAGATAGATTCCCCGAATTAAGGGGGACCTAATGGTTACACAAAATGAAACATATACAAGCACCGTTGTTCCTTACAGCCCTGACATATTGGATGATTTGCCAATTGATGATCAGCTGGCCGTAGAGTTTTTCGCAACAGCACGTTGTGCCAGTTTCAAACAGGCTGCCCGAGGGCTCAATGTGCCAGTGGTAGGCCTGCGGAAACGCTTGGAGAAACTGGAAGAGCACATTGGTGCTCCCGTGTTTGTCTACAAACACAACAAGCTTGCCCTGACCCGCACAGGCGAGAGGGTCAGCCATTACCTGTGCCAGCTCTTCGGCCCAGACGGCCTTGGCAAGTCCGGTGAAAAGGAAGTCCCCAGGCTTACCATCGCGATCACAGAGCCAGTGCTGAACGACATCGTAAACCGCGATCTAGTCGCCTACGTGCGTGATCATGCCGAAATGCAGCTGGAAATCCATTCAGAATGCACAACGCAGATGCTTTCTGAGTGTGAAGTCGATGTGGGTATCGCTTTGGTGAGCCCAGATGATAAAGGCGCGCTTGATCGCCATCCTACGTATAGGTTTGAACGGCTTGGCCGGATTGGGCACGCCCTGTTCATTTCCAGCCGCTATTCAAGAAGCGTCACCCTTCCAGTGGAGAGCTTGGATTTGCACAACTTCATGCTCGTTGTCCCTTGGGATGAAGAGATCTTGGCGGGCTCACGAAAGTGGGCATCGATAATGGCTGAGCATCAGGGCGGTACCACTCGGGTCAAGAGCTACAACCTATCACGAGGCCTTGTCGTTGGCGGTGCGTGTATTGGAGTGCTGCCCGACTACAGCCGAAAACTGGAGAGAAATATCCTACCCGTGCCGGGTTTCCTGGACGACCTGGAGGAGAAAGATGTCTATCTTGTTATCAAAACGAAGCTTGTCCGCAATCCGCAGGTTTTGGAAATTCGAAGATTGATCAAGAAGAGCTTCTTTGATAAGAAGGACTGGCTTGTTCGGTAACAGTTTTGTTAGGTTTGAAACTCCTCCGTTAACACTACAGAAACACAACTGTCATATTCGCTTGCAACCTAGTCAGAGTGCTTAGAACAAAGGCATCTTGTTACAGCAGGTGACAACCGTGGCCTGCTCCCATCTGCAAGATAAATTTAGGCCGGCGCAGGGCGAAATATAACGTCGGTAGCTAAGCACTTAACATACGAGAGGCAAGCAATGATCCGTTCTTCGAACATGCGGGAAAAGCTGTTGGCTGCCGCAATAATAGGCACATTTTCCTCGCAAGCATTCTCCGGAACAGTAACCACTGACGGAGCTGACATCGTTCTGAAGACCAAGGGCGGTCTTGAAGTATCGACTTCTGACAAGGAATTCAGTTTCAAACTGGGCGGCCGAGTTCAGGCCGACTACGGCCGTTTCGATGGTGTCTTCACCAAGAATGGCGATACCGCTGACGCAGGCTACTTCCGTCGCGCCTACCTTGAGCTCGGTGGCGTGCTGTACCGCGACTGGAAGTATCAGCTCAACTACGACCTTTCCCGCAACACGGGCAACGACTCCGACGGCTACTTCGACGAAGCCAGCCTGACCTACACGGGTTTCAAGCCGGTGCAACTGCGCTTTGGCCGTTTCTACACCGACTTCGGTCTTGAGAAAGCCACCAGTTCGAAGTGGACCACCGCCATGGAGCGGAACCTCTCGTACGACCTGGCGGACTGGATCAACGACAACGCCGGCATGGGTGTTCAAGCCACCAGCACCATCGCTGACATGGCTTATGTTTCCGGTAGCGTTTTCAGCGAAACCAATAACAACTCGGATGGCGACAGCACCAAGCGCTACAACGTACGTGGCGTGTTCGCACCGCTGCACAGTGATGGCAACGTCCTGCACGTCGGTGCTCAGTACGCTTACCGCGACCTCAAAAACAGTGCGGTCGATACCCGGATTCGTTCGCGTCTGGGCGTCCGCGGTGTAGATACCAATGGCGGCGGCGATGCCGGCACCAACGGCAACCGCATGCTGTTTGGCGGTGCTGCTGCACAAGATGGCCTGTGGAAGGACGACTCGGTCTGGGGTCTCGAAGGTGCCTGGGCCACCGGCCCGTTCTCGGTTCAAGCGGAATACCTTCGCCGCAAGCTGAAAGCTGACCAGGCCAACAACGACATGAAGGCCTCCGGTTACTACGCCCAGATGGCTTACACCCTGACCGGCGAGCCGCGTATCTACAAGCTCGATGGTGCCAAGTTCGACACTATCAAACCAGAGAACAAGGAACTGGGGGCCTGGGAAGTCTTCTACCGCTTTGACGATATCAAGGTCGAAGACGGCAACCTGGTCACCGCGGCGGACCAATCGAACGAGCGCAAGGCCAAGAGCCACACGGTGGGTGTGAACTGGTACGTCAACGAGGCGGTGAAAGTCAGTGCCAACTACATCAACGTGCGCACCGACAACAACGAGAACACCGTGGGCGACGACAGCGGCAATGCCATCGTGACCCGCCTGCAATACGTCTTCTGATCCCTCTCATCAGTCTGACGTGAGAAAGCCGGAAGCGCTCAACGTGCTTCCGGCTTTCCTGTTTCTGGAGGTGATCAAGCATGGAGCGCCCTCCTCCTACCTGCTTTCGCTTACCGATGACCGCTCTTGCCAAAGCTCGGCGAATCTGATGTGATTGCCGCGTCGGGCTTTGCATGGTGGCCGTGCAAGCAAATCAAACCTGACTCCTATTCATGATTGAACCTGATTCGACGTCCAGCTTCGCGTCTAACGGCCCTACAAGCGCAGCTACCCCAACGTCGCTCATTAGGGGATAGTCATGTCTGCAAAAAAGCTGCTTCAACCTCTCGCTGCTCAGCTGCACGCCTCGTTCTCGGCTTCTGGCCGCCCGTACTCTCATCTGCACCTCCACCAGCTGTTCCACGCGGCCATCGGCTCCGTTGCACCGCAAGTTGCCATCCAAGACAAGCTGCCAATTCAGGTCTGTCGTGACAACGAGACACGGCAGTACAACCTCTACGCGGCGGTCGAGCGGGCGAAAACGTGCTTAGGATTGACCGATCTTCAAGCAGTCGGTGTGGCTGAAGAAGTCATTGAGGTGCTACGAACTGCGGGAATCGGCGTGAACCAGGTTCGCCTGCTCCTTGACCCCTCCTTCAGCTCGAAGACTCGCAAAAAGGCCTTCAAGGCTCTCTGCAAGAACCTGGATCTGAACGAGCTAGGCGATCGCTTCGTCCCCAAGACTGCCACGTTGGCCATCGCTGCTGGTATTGCGCCGCCTCCCAAAATGTCGTGGAAGGATCGCTTCGCCCTGGCTGCAAATTCCCCCATGCGGGGGCCAAGCGAGCTCATCAGCATGGTCAACCGGGATGAGTGTTATCTGTGGGTATTCCCACCGACTGACCATCATGCGACGGCTCCAGCGACGCATGACCGTTTCTTTGGTGAAAAGACCCACCCGAGCGCAGAAATGGGCATGGGGTTCAGCATCATCGATTCCGGCTGGACCCGCCCCAAGTACCCGCTATCCAGGCAGTCACAAGAGACCTTCATCCAGTATTCGCTTTCTGCGCCGATGTGGTCCTGGCGCGCACAAAGTGACACCTGGCGCCTGGGAAACATCCTGCGTTCAAGAATCCTTGACGGGGCTCCTTGGCATAACGAGCCTCTGAGTGACGTGCTTCCGAGCGGCCTTAAATCCCTGCCCCGGATCTATGGGTGCGAAACCTGCCGAACGCTGTTCATTGAGAATCACAGCGACTACCCGGATGTACCCACTCAGTGCCAATGCGGTGAGGCGAGCAGCACGGGTGACCAAAACGAGTCATCTGCTCTCAATAGCTGATTTTCCTTACGGTGGCGGGCTGAGCCCCCCGTTAGGGATTGGCTATGGGAGCGGGATTCGCTCACCCCAAACCTGAAGGCGCCGCCACCTAACCGAGCGATATGAGCTGAATGCTCGCGGAGTAGATATGCAAAAGAGTAAAAACAAACAGGACACCCTGGCGGCGATCAATGCGCTTGTCGAGATTGCGTATGATCAGGGATTTGCGGACGGACACGGAGTCGGCAATCAAGTCGGTTTCGTAGCCGGTGTCATGAGCCTCAAAGCTGCATTGGCCTGCGGCTTACGGCATGGCTCACCTGAGTGCGGAAAGGCCCTTGAAAGCCTCAAGCGCATCGGGATCGACGAGTGAGAGAAAAGTACGGGTCGTGCGCTGATCGCGCACGACCCGTACTTCTACTTCAGGTCATTTCCCTGCTTAGCTTCATGATTGAAGCTCAGGGATCAGGTGCTTCTGCGGTAGGCCAACAGGCGCAAGGCGTTGAAGACGACCAACAGTGTGGAGCCCTCATGGATCGCAACAGCGGCACCAATGCTCAAGCCCATGATGGTGGACGGAACCAGGATGGCCACAATCCCCAAGCTGACGAACAGATTCTGGTGGATGATCGATCGCGTGTGACGGCTCAGCCCCACCGCAAATGGGAGTTGCCTGATGTCGTCAGCCATAAGCGCGATATCAGCCGTTTCCAGGGCAACATCAGATCCAGCAGCCCCCATTGCGATACCAACGCTCGAACTGGCCATGGCAGGGGCATCATTGACGCCGTCACCCACCATGGCCACCTTGGCGCTAAGGCGCAGGTTTTTGATGGCCTTGACCTTGTCTTCCGGCATCAGGTCTCCCCACGCTTCATCTAAGCCAACTTGTTTGGCTACAGCCTCTGCAACGCGGTTGTGGTCTCCAGAAATCATGACCATGCGTTCGATGCCCATCTCTCTAAGCTTCTGGAGTGCCTCTTTGGCCCCCTCCCGGGGTGTGTCCAATAGCCCGATAGCGCCCAGATCCTTGTCAGCACGCCGTACCACCATGGTGGTACGGCCTGACTGACGTAGACGCTCCGCAGCCTCCAGGGCTGCCTTGCTGAGTGCGGGAATACCATTGGTACCGAACATCTCGACCTTGCCAATCCAGACGAACTGCCCATCAAGCTCAGCACGCACGCCGCGGCCAATCATGTTGCTCATGTTCTTGGCTTGGAATCGGCGCCGTGTGCCAATCATCTCTTCACCGTCACGCACAATTGCCGCAGCCAGCGGATGGTCGCTCATCGACTCCACAGCGATGGCGACGTTTAGCAGATCCTCGATCTGCGTGCCGCCTATGGGTATTACATCGGTGATACGTGGGCGCCCTTCGGTCAGGGTACCGGTCTTGTCGAATGCCATGGCATTCAATGATCCAAGCTCTTCAAGTGGCGCACCGCCCTTGATCAGCACGCCACCTCGGGCTGCCCTGGCGATGCCAGAGAGAATGGCGCTTGGTGTAGCGATCGCGAGCGCGCAGGGGCTGGCTGCAACCAGTACGGCCATCGCCCGGTAGAACGAGTCACGGAACGGCTCGTCAAGGAAAATGCCGGCAAATAGCAGCCCGACTACCAGCAGTAAAACCAACGGGACGAATATGCGTTGGAAGCGGTCCGTGAATCGCTGGGTCGGTGACTTCCTGACTTCGGCTTCACTGACCATCTTGATGACCCGCGCCAAGGTACTCTCCGTAGAGCGCCGGGTTACCTCAACCTCGATGAGCGTTTCGCCATTGATGGTACCGGCGAAGACTTTCGAGGCTGCATCCACTGCATCTGGCTTGCTGCGTGCGAGTTCGGCATCAGGAACAGGTTGCTTGTCCACGGGGACGCTCTCACCGGTTACTGGCGCCTGGTTGATACTTGAGGAGCCTACGACTACAAAACCATCGGCCGGCAGGCGGTCATTGGGGCGCACGATGACAACGTCACCGGGAACCAGCAGCTCCACGGGCATCTCCACCGTGCCATTTGCTCTGCGTACGATCGCGGTGGCTGGTGCGAGCTTGGACAGTGCCTCAATCGCTTTCTTGGCCCGCCCCATCGCGTAGCTTTCAAGGGAATGCCCCAGACTGAACAGGAACAGCAGCAGAGCCCCCTCCGCCCAGGCGCTGATGCTCGCGGCACCGACTGCGGCGAGAAGCATCAGCGAGTCGATCTCGAAGCGTTTCTGACGGATGTTGGTAACCGCTTCCTTAGTGGTGAACCATCCACCGAACACGTAGGCCGACACGTACAGAATCAGAGGCAGACGATCAATCAGGCCAAGTTTTCCTGCGAGAGCTCCGGCACCCAGGAGAGCACCACAGATCAGCGCGAAAATCAGCTCTGTGTTCATTCCAAAAATGCCGCCATGCTCATGGCTATGACCTTCATGCCCGGCTTGGTCATCAGGGCGTTCAAGCAAACTCTTCATAACTCGTCCCTTCTGGGGTCAAGGCTTCCAATTGCCCTCTGCAGTTGGGGAGCCGTCTCTGTTGGTTGGCTAAGATCTATTGCACGGTTTGCCCGAGCCCAGGCGTTAACATTTCGAAGCTATGGGGTATCGGGCGTAATAAAAAATGCCAGGCACTGCCTGGCATTTATGAATTCTCTAATTGTTCTGTTCAAATCGTTTACTACTTGTTGTTGATGCATTGCGAATACATCGAGTAACGAACAGTCTTGAGCGTGCCCTGGGAGTCCTCGAAGGTCATCAACCGTGGATAGACCTGGCAGGTACGGGGGTCCTGCGACTGACGTACGAATTTCGCAACGTCTATCTTCATGCCATATTTGTAATCCTGAATCTCTGGCATTGGCTTGCCATTTTTCTCCGCGTACTTGGCCACTGCGGTCTGGTGTTCCTTGGTGTATTGAAGCTGCTTGCTCTCGGAGAAAGTGTTGGCCTGCGAAGCCACCGAGAAAACAACAAGTGCAGCAGCGATAATTAGCTTTTTCATAAAACCCTCTCAATTTCAAAACTTCTCGGGCGTAACCTTAGCAATGCATAGGCATCACCGGCATGACGAGAAACTTACAATTTTGAAAGGTAAGTGCATCTACTTCACTTTAAACAAAAAAGCCCACAACACGTGTTGTGGGCTTCTCTTTAGCGGAGGCTGTTAGCTAACCACTTCGGCCTCGTCGCCGTCTTCATCCTTGCGGTGTGCCCAGTGATACAGGGCAGGCAGTACCAGCAAGGTCAGTGCGGTGGAGGACAGGATCCCGCCAATCACCACCGTCGCCAATGGCCGCTGAACTTCGGCACCGGTGCCGGTGGCCAAAGCCATCGGGATGAAGCCCAGGGACGCTACCAAGGCTGTCATCAGAACAGGTCGCAGACGGGTCAATGCACCTTCATCGACTGCCTGTCTGAGCGTTCGTCCCTCCTCCCTTAGCCCGCGGATGAAGGCAATCATCACCAGGCCGTTCAGTACTGCAACGCCGGACAGTGCAATGAAGCCGACACCTGCCGAGATCGACAGTGGGATGTCCCGCAGCCACAACGCCACAACACCACCGGTGAGTGCGAATGGAATACCGGTGAAGACCAGCATGCCGTCCTTCAGGTTGTTGAACATCAGGAACAACAAGGTCATGACCAGCAGCAAGGCGACTGGAACAACGATCTGCAGGCGTTTGGCAGCCGACTGCAGCTGCTCGAACTGGCCCCCCCAAGTCGTCCAGTAGCCCGCAGGGATTTGCACCTTCTTGTCCAGCGATGCGGTCGCCTCCTCAACGAAGGACCCCAGATCGCGGCCTCGAACGTTGGCGCTGACGATAACCAGACGTTTGCCGTTCTCGCGGCTGATTTGGTTCGGGCCCAGTTGCAGGTCCAGATTGGCGACCTGGGACAGCGGGATGAAGCCGATCTGATTGGCACCCTGTGCCGCATTGGCAGGTACCGGGATCAGCAAGCTGGACATACCCGCTACGTCGGTGCGAACGGTCTCTGGTAGGCGTACTACCATGTCGAACCGACGGTCGCCCTCATACAGCGTGCCGGCCTGACGGCCACCCACGGCGATAGCGATCGAGTTCTGAACATCCGCGATGTTCAGGCCGTAGCGTGCTGCTTTTTCGCGGTCAATGTTGATGGTCAGCACCGGCAGGCCGGATGTCTGCTCAACTTTCACTTCCGATGAGCCCGGGACCGCTTTGAGCGCTGCCGCGATCTTGTTGGCGGTGTTGTTGAGCACGTCCATGTCATCGCCGAAGACTTTCACAGCGACGTCACTACGCACGCCCGAAATCAGCTCGTTGAAACGCAGTTGGATTGGCTGCGACAACTCGTAGTTGCTTCCTGGAACACCCGCTGCGGCCTTCTGCACTTCAGCAATCAGCTCATCACGAGGCTTCTTCGGGTTAGGCCACTGATCCTGAGGCTTGAGCATGATGTAGGCGTCAGAGGCGTTCGGCGGCATCGGGTCAGATGCAATTTCTGCGGTACCCGAGCGTGCGAACATCCGCTCAACTTCAGGCACCTGCGCAATCACCGCTTTCTCCAGACGCTGCTGCATCTCGACAGATTGAGTGAGGCTCGTTCCAGGCACACGCATGGCCTGCATCGCAAAGTCACCCTCACTGAGGCTTGGGATGAACTCGCTACCCATACGACTTGCCAGCAAACCACTGAGCACGACCAAGGCTACTGCGGCCGAGAAAGCGATGTTCCGATGTCCCAGCACCCATTGCAGAACCGGTTCATAGCGCAGTCGAGCTGTGCGCATGACCACGCCTTCCTCTTCCTTCACCTTGCCAGTGACGAACATGGCAATAGCTGCAGGAACAAAGGTAACGGACAGGACCATTGCACCCAGCAGCGCCATCACAACGGTGAAGGCCATCGGGTGGAACATTTTGCCTTCGACGCCGGTGAGGGCGAAGATCGGCAGGTACACCACCATGATGATCAGCTGACCGAAGATCAGCGGCCGGCGAGCTTCTCGCGCCGCGGCAAAGACCTCGTGGAAGCGTTCGGTTTTGGTGAGCATGCGGCCATGCTTATGTTGCGCATGAGCCAGTCGACGGATCGCGTTTTCTACAATAACCACGGCACCGTCGACGATGATGCCGAAGTCGAGTGCCCCCAAACTCATTAAGTTGGCACTGACCTTGTTGTTGAACATGCCTGTGAAGGTGAACAGCATGGACAGCGGAATCACCATCGCGGTGATCAGAGCCGCACGGATGTTGCCGAGGAACAGGAACAGAATGGCGATAACCAGGATCGCGCCTTCCACCAGGTTCTTCTTCACCGTCGCGATGGCTTTTTCAACCAGGTTGGTACGGTCGTAAACAGTCACAGCCACCACGCCCTTTGGCAGGGTGCGGTTGATGTCCGCCAATTTGGCGGCGACAGCTTGAGATACGGTGCGGCTGTTTTCACCAATCAGCATGAACACGGTACCGAGCACGACTTCGCGGCCGTTCTCAGTAGCAGCACCTGTACGGAGCTCTTTACCGATGCTGACGTCAGCAACGCTGCTGATGCGAATCGGTGCACCATCCACACTGGTGATCACGATGTTGGCGATGTCTTCGATATTGCCTACCTGACCCGGTGCACGGATGAGCAACTGTTCACCATTACGCTCGATGTAGCCGGCACCGACGTTGGCGTTGTTACTTTCCAACGCTGCGACCAGGTCATTGAGTGTCAGCTTGTAGGTAGCCAGGCGCTTTGGATCCGGCGCAACCAGGAACTGCTTGGCATAACCGCCGATGGTATTGATCTCGGCCACACCCGGGACGTTACGCAGCTGAGGCTTGATGATCCAGTCCTGGATCACGCGCAGGTCGGTCGGGGTGTACGGCGTACCGTCCTCTTTGACCGCGCCATCTTCGGCTTCAACAGTCCACAGGAAGATCTCGCCGAGGCCGGTAGATACCGGACCCATGACGGCCTCTACACCTTCTGGCAGCTGTTCCTTCGCAACCTGCAGCCGCTCGTTGATCAACTGGCGGGCAAAGAAGATGTCAGTGCCATCCTTGAAGATCACGGTGACCTGAGACAGGCCAGAGCGAGACAGGGAACGGGTCTGCTGAAGGCCCGGGAGACCGGCCATGGCCGTTTCAACTGGAAACGTGATCCGTTGTTCGGTTTCCAAGGGCGAGTAACCAGGCGCTGCAGTGTTGATCTGCACCTGGACGTTGGTGATATCGGGTACCGCATCGATGGGCAGCTTTTGATAGCTGTAGATACCGATACCCGCCATGATCAGAACGGCGATCATTACTACGATGCGCTGCTCGATGGCGAATCTGATGATACGTTCAAACATGAGAAATCATCCTGTCAGTTCGCATCAGTGACCGTGTTCGGCAGAAGCTTTGCCGAGCTCGGACTTGAGTGTGAAGCTGCCACTGGTTGCTACCTGGGCGCCGGCTTCAATACCGTCGATGATTTCCACGTACCCATTGTCGCGGCGACCCAGTTTTACCGGGCGGGTGTCAAAGCCATCTGGGGTGCGTACGAATACCGAAGGTTTGTCTTCAACGGTCTGCACAGCGTGCTCAGGGACCGCTACGGCAACTCGATCGGTCTGGGAGGTGACCGCAATGTTTACGAACAGGCCTGGACGCCAGGCGCCGTTGGGGTTGGTCAAGGTGACGCGGACAGTAGCTGCACGGTTTTGCTCGCCCAGCAGGCTGCCGACATAACCCACCTTCCCTTCGACCTCGACGTTCATGTCAGGCGAAGAGACTTTCACTGCACGGCCAGTCGTGACCTTGCCCAGATCTGTCGGCGGAACTGCGAAGGTCGCCCAGACCTGATTCAGGTCGGAAAGGATGAAGGCGTTGGTCGCCTCGCTGACGACTTCGCCGACGGTCAGGTGTTTCTCCACTACCACGGCGTCGAAGGGAGCGCGGAGCTCGTAACGATTACCGCCAACGGAGTTAACCGAGGCACCGATTGCGCCGACCTTCTGCTTGGCGTTGGCCAAGGAGATCTCCGCTTCTTGCAGCGCTTGGCGTGCTTGGAGGTAGTCTTGCTCTGCAGAGATCTTGTCCTGCCACAGTTGCTTCTCACGTTCGAAGGTCACACGCGCCAGTTCGACGCGACGCTGTGCGGCCTGTTGTTCGCTGCGCAGGTCAGAGATCTGCTGGCTGGCGATTACCGCGAGGACTTGCCCTTTCTTGACCGTCTCGCCCAGGTTGGCCTGGACAGCCTCAACAACGCCAGGAACACGAGGAACCACGTGGGCAGTACGATCTTCGTCGAAGCGAATTTCGCCAGGGAAGCTCACGACGGTACCGAGGTCACGAGGCGCTGCAGCTTCCAGGGCAACACCAGCGGCCTTGATCTGTTCAGCGCTGAGCGTCAGCTTGCCCTCTTCTTCACCGCCCTCTTCGCTGTGGCCTTCTTCACCATGGCCCTCATCACCTTCCTCTTTGGCGGCAGATGCGGCTTTCTTTTCGTCGCCATGGCCATCGTTAGCGCCATGCTCGGCAGTACTGGCGGCCTGCTGTCCGGAACTGTTGTTCCAGGCAAGGCTGCCAAATCCGAGGGCTGCCACAGCGGCTACCGCGAGGGCGATCTTGCGTTTGTTATCCATTGCTACTCCTGCTGATCGTAGGCACCGGCTTGTTCAAGGCTGTGTGCCGAAGAAAATGTTTGGCCCGTTCAGCGAGTGCCGGCGGTTGAGCCGACTTCGCCATAAACCCTTTCCACCTGCGCACGCGCATTGGTCGCCGCTGCCAACGATTCGAGGTATTGGCCACGAGCGACGATCAAGGTGCGCTGGGCATCCAGCACTTCGATGAAACCGAATTTGCCCATCTCGAAGCCGCGGGTTGCGGTCTCTACGGCTTGTTGGGCTGAAGGCAGAATGGTCTTGTCGTAGGACTCGACCTCCTGCATGGCGGTGGACCATTGGTTCAACGCGGTTTGGGTTTCGGTGCGCAGGCGCAGCTCAACAGCATTGCGCTGGTCCCGGGCCTGATCTGCACGACGAGAAGCGGAAAGAATGTTGCCCTGGTTACGATCGAACAGCGGCAAAGGCATAGACAGGCCCACAGTGTTGACCCGCTCGCGCACAGAGCGGTCGTACTGGCTACCTACACTGACAGTAAGGTTCGGGATACGCTGAGCTTTCTCTGAGCCGAGCGAGGCATCGCTCTTGTCTATCTGCACCACGGCCTGACGCATTTCTGCTGTTTGGTCGAGCTTAGCCAGCAGATCTTCAGTGCGAGGTGGCAAGCCCGGGGAGAGGGTTGGCGATTCGAGTCGATCAAACACGGTGACTGAGCTCCCGGTAATTTGAGCGAGCTGTTGGTAAGCGGTCGCTTTTTCCGTTTCTGCACGTCGAACTTGCAGCTGGGCTTCGGCCAGTTGCACTTGAGCGCGGGTCGCCTCCACTGGGGACGACTTACCTGCGCGAACACGGCCATCGACGATGCGAAGACCGCGCTCAGTCAGTTCGAGAGATTGCTTGGCCAGGTCGAGACCTGTCTGGGCCCGCAACGCGGCGTAAAAGGCTTGGACGACATCTGCACGCAGGCCGTTAACGCGACGGTCTAACTCAAGCTGTGCGGCGGTCTGCCCGTATGTGGCGACGTCAACACGAGCCCCCCGCTTACCGCCCAGCTCAAGGGTCTGGCTGAGAGAGACAGTCGTCTGGCTGGTGTTACGACGGGTGTCTTCCACGTCATACGAGATTGTGGGGTTGGGGATAAGCCCGGCCTGCTTGCGAGCACCATCAGCGATCCCAATTTCTTGCCTGGCCGCGGCCAGGTCTGGGTTGGCATCCATGGCCGTCGAAAGCGCCTGGGGCAAGCTGATGCTTTGGGCAAGGGCTGCAGGCGCCATCAACCCAGAGATGACTGCACAGAGTGCAGCGATCTTCCAGGGCGAGACGGGGGTCTTGGGTAAGACATTGCGGTTATACCGGGGCACTTTGATGGTCCTCGTGCACAAACTTCGATAAAGCTTGGCGAGAACGCCGAAACAGCTGCCAAGCCCCACTTGATTAGGTGATGGCACTCTAATGAGCGGTAGCTATCAGAGGGGTGGCTAGAAAATTACAATTTCGTAAGAAAGCTTTGTAATGCCCGTAAATACTGGGAAACCCAACCCGACACGATGATTTCGATACAAGCAACAGAGATGGCAAACACGCGGTGCGAAGGTGCCGAATAACAGGTAGATGACGAAATTGTAATTGTCCTATCACCCTCCCGTTATCTTCGGCCTGCAAATATGAGCTCGCGCTACGCTAGGCGCGCCGCCGGGTCAGAACAACTAACGACACCCGCGCCGGTAAACATAATAAAAACTGCCGTGAATCAAAGGAGCATCGGATGAAAATCAAAGTACCACTGTATTTGGCGGCAGTTTCTGCGCTGTCTGGAAGCTATGCTATTTCGGCACAAGCTGAAGACAAGCCAGAAGGCTTCATTGAAGGCAGCAGCCTTACAGTGTTGAACCGTAACTTCTACTTCAACCGTGATAACCGCGACAGCACCGCCCCCACTTACAACAGTGGCAAGGGCAATACGAACGGCTACTCCGAAGCCTGGGCGCACGCGATCATCAGCAAATTCAACTCCGGGTTTACCCAAGGTACCGTTGGCTTTGGCGTTGATGCCTTTGCCATGATCGGCCTCAAGCTCGACACCGGTGATGGGCGCAACGGCGGCCGTAGCTCCTTCGACGTGCTGCCCGTTGATAACAAGGGTGAAGCTCGCGACGAATACACCAAGGTCGGCGGCGCAGCCAAAGTCCGCTTGTTCGATACCATCGTGAAAGTGGGTGATGTCTTCCCATCGACCCCGGTCGTCGCATCGGGTGACTCTCGCCTGCTGCCAGAGAGTTTCCGCGGTGTGACCGTTGAGAACACCAGCATCCAGGGCCTTACCCTCCAGGGTGGTCGTCTGCATGCGATGAGCCAGCCGGTCTCAAGCAACCTGAACGACAACTTCGTGACGTTCTACGGCGGCCCGGTCAACTCGCCATGGATCGGTTACGGTGGCGGTGACTACTCGATCAACGACAACTGGACTGTGAGCGTCTACGCCAGCCAGCTGAAAGACGTCTGGAATCAGTACTACGCCGGCACAAGCGTGGTTTACCCGCTGAGCGACGATCTGGCGCTGATCGGTGGCTTCAACTACTACAAAGCCGTAGATGAAGGTAAGAAGCGCCTGGGTGAATTCGACAACAACATCTGGAGTGCCAAGGTCGGTGTGCGTTACGGTGCCCACACCCTGGCCCTGTCGCATCAGCGCAACAACGGCGACGACGATTTCGACTACCTGCGTCAGTCGGACTCGATTTTCGTCGACAACTCCATCCAGTACAGCGACTTCAACTCGCCGAAAGAGCGTTCCTGGATGCTGCGCTATGACCTGAACTTCACCAGCTACGGCATTCCAGGCCTGACGTTCATGACGCGCTACGCCAGAGGCTCGGGTGCGGATTACTCGAACGCTAACCAGTTCTACATGCGCACCGACGACAACGGCAACCCGCTCGACAATCAGAAGCGTTGGGAGCGTGACGTCGAAGTCAAATACGTTGTCCAAACCGGTCCGGCAAAAGATCTGTCCTTCCGGTTGCGCCAGGCAACCACGCGTGCCACTGCTTTCGAATCGGATCTGGATGAAACTCGTGTAATCATCGAGTACCCGCTTTCGATTCTGTAATTCGCTAACTGGGCCAGTTATCCATTGGCGGGTCCTGTTAGTAAAACGAGCATTACGCATTCACCTTGAGTGGCTTAAGTGCTCCTTTGGTAAAAGGTGGATATTTGGCGCCCATTGGGCGCCTTTTTTTTGCCTAAAATTCAAGTAGGCGTTCGATTGTACGCATCGCATGCCGGTGAAGTTCATGACTACACCAATGACCAGTCTCTTCAATGTGAGCGACCTCGCCGTCATCTGAGCGGAACGAAGCCAGCACAAAGAAGAAAATAACCCAATACTTCATAAGGTCAAATCACCTGCTGGAGAGAGGGCCCGCAACTGTCAAACCCAAACCGCGACAAGATATACCGCCAGACTATCAACTGTATTACCTAGAAATTACAAATCCGTCATTTGAGCCCCGGCACGCTCATTTTGATTTACCATCCCTTTCAATAATGCCGGCGCGCGTGCGCGGTTAATTGCTCAGTGATATCGAGACAAAATCCCATGCGAATTCTGGTAATTGAGGATGAAGTAAAAACTGCGGAGTATGTGCGTCAAGGTCTGACGGAATGTGGCTATGTCGTAGATTGCGTCCACACCGGGTCAGATGGATTATTCTTGGCTAAGCAGCACGAATATGAGCTGATTATCCTGGATATAAATCTGCCAGAGATGGACGGTTGGCAGGTCCTTGAGTTGTTGCGTCGTAAAAACTGCCCTTCCCGTATCATGATGCTGACGGCGAGAAGCCGGCTGGCGGATAAGGTCCGGGGGCTGGAGAACGGAGCAGATGACTACCTGATCAAGCCATTTGAGTTCCCTGAGCTGCTGGCCCGGGTTCGCGCCTTGATGCGCAGGTCAGATCACCCTGCATCCGTAGAGGTCATTCGCGTCGCTGACCTGGAGCTTGATCAGAGCCGGCACAGGGCATTCAGGGACGGTCAGCGCATTGACCTGACCACGAAAGAATTCGCGTTACTGCATTACCTGATGCGTAATACCGGTGTGGTGCTGAGCCGCACCCAAATTATTTCGCAGGTTTGGGATATGAATTTTGACTGCGACACAAACGTTGTAGAGGTGTCGATTCGAAGACTCAGAGCCAAGATAGATGACCCTTTCGAGACCAAACTGATACATACGCTTCGGGGCGTAGGGTATGTGCTTGAAAAACGATAGTTGCCAAGCTCTCTAGTACCGAAAATCCGCTACATGCTCCCGTCGCTTGCGAACTTGAGGTTTCTGTTTACGATCCGCGGCGCTGATTCCTCACTCAACAAATGAGGTAGGCTGTACATGAGGTATAGCATTGATTATCAGCAGGTTTCGCAAGGACAATCCGATGCCAGCATTGATGCCTGTCCAGCTGACATTGTCTTCAACAGCGACCATGGCCTAGCTCTTATCCCGTGCGTTGGCGATGTTATCAACCTCCCCTCTACGGCGGTCAAAGAAGGGGTTTGCGGCATCGTTAGATCAAGGATTTTCAATTATCTCAGAGGTCCTGAAGAGCTGTACTGTCACGTCAATATTCTCGTTGAGGAGGCGGACATCAATTTCGAAAGTCTCATCTCGGAATACATGCGCAATCAGTCACGTGCTCGCTCGCCTTCTTCATAAAGTCGAAGGCGGGCCAGTCCATTAATGGTTGTGTATGGGTGAGGGTTCAGCAGAGCGAGCGCCTACTGAGCACCAGAGATGAATAGTCACAGCCTAGTGGTTTAACGCGGTACTGCTGGTGTACGCAGGGCCGGACTCATTGTTTTTTGAATGGCGCATTGCAGCACATAGAAATATAAAACCCCGGAAGCAAATACGATTGCGGACAGATAAGCAAACTCAGAGTCTAAAACCCCGGAAACCATATACAATTTAATCGTGATAGAACCCATAATAATTCCGGTACAGTACATGACGCCTGTGAACTGATTGCCCAAAAAACTCAGTATGCCGCTGAAGGCATTGTTCGCACTCAACAGCATTGCTTTCAGTATCGTCCAGCCGAGAACTGGCAGAAAAGCCTTGATCATGAAGGCGAATAACATCGACGATGCAAACAGTTTTATCGGGGTTTCTGCCCACGGCTTGATGGTGCCGTCTACTTCAACGCCGGTATACAAGATGATATTCAGAATAATCGCCATAAGGGTGCATATGCCGAGGCGTATCATTTCCCGCTTAAGCGGGGCCATCATTATCACTGCGTGAATCTTGTTTCCAAAGTATCGTTTTAGTCCTTGGATCGACATTTTTCTTCCTATGCTCTCGGGTATGACGCTGTTGTAGCGTTGTATGACGGTCATGCTTTTACCCGAAGAGAGGTGACGCTTCAACGGTCCTGAATTGCGCAGGGGATCTCATGTCCTTCCCCTGGCTGGGTAGCTTGCTGAGAAATTCTCATCTACCTGCGTGGCAACGATGCGGCCACCCCGCCGCCGTCAGAGCTCTGGAGGACTGGCTGCTGTCAGCAACTCATCGAGTGACGGAACCTTAGCGTTTGCACTGAGGACGAGTGTTCTGGATCGGAGTATGGATACATCAAAGAAAGATTCGCACTCGACTCTTCCGTTTACTTCTCTCCAGTGGGTGACTTCTGGTATCAACTCATTAGGCACCGGGTATAGTGCCATAGGGTTATGGAATACCTCCACTTCAGCAGACCACGGCTCGTAGCCATATTGCGGCCAGAGCTGACCGTAGTCGCTGGACGCTACATCCAACAGAAATGGGATACCTCGTGATGCTCCCGGAGAACGGTCGAAAAACTCACCAAACCGCAAGTATCGGTACCCGTCTAGATGAGCTCCACCTGAGATCGGCACTCGGCTGAGCTTTGGCACTGTGCAGGCATTGGTGAAAATGACCGCTGAAAGATGGGCATTTTCCATTAGCGTAAATAGGCCGTTGGGGCGCCCTGATAGCAGAGATGTCTCTTCCTCCACAGTTATCAGGTGCGTACCACGATGCGCAGATGAGTGAACTGCAAAGCCATAGAGATAGCTGATGAGCGACTCCCTGCTCCACAGCATTGAACTGGGCGCATGGAAATCGGCTAAGGCCAGAATGAGCGGCTTACCCTCCACGTGCGGTAGGGATTCGTAACGCTTGTCCAATTTGTTTTGGATGGTCCTCGCAAACCTTTCTGCAGCCGCTCCTAAGAAACGCTCATGTCGGTCAGCGGGTGGGGGGACCGGCGAGGCGCCAAAATGCTCATACCGCTCTTCCGGGTTGGCTGTCACTGCTTCAACCCAGGCCTCATCTCCCAGCCTATTCTCGATGTGAAAATCGGGTGATTCTTTAGGCTGGGTGACCAAGAGTCCCTGTTCACGAAAAATCGCTAATAGGTGGGCTTCCCAGAGGCGGGTGTGAAAATTCTCAGTCTGGCAATCGGGAACCCAATTTCTGTCTGGGGATGGCAGTGCGAGATACAGTTGATTCAGCGCCCACGCCCCA
This sequence comes from Pseudomonas sp. NBRC 111130, assembly GCF_001320485.1. Lineage (NCBI taxonomy): Bacteria > Pseudomonadati > Pseudomonadota > Gammaproteobacteria > Pseudomonadales > Pseudomonadaceae > Pseudomonas > Pseudomonas sp. NBRC 111130. The sequence continues at coordinate 112,794 of NZ_BCBG01000012.1, read as the reverse complement.
ATACGGCGGCTTGGATCAAATAGTGATTTGAACACCACGCTTGGTGTGCGCTTACCCATTCTGCTTAGAGGAGCACGTCGTCGTTCACCTGAAGGGAGTGGAAGCGGATGGGCTTGGGTATAGAGAAAATGGCTGATTGAGGCGCGGGCTTCGGACTCGCCAGTGGTGCACTCACCATGGCTGAGGAGCACCCACACGCTATCGACACGACGCCGCAAGGTGACAATTCCGAAGCTGCCGGAATTGATATTTCGGGTTAGAGCGGCACAAGAAATTCCGTCCTCACTAAGCCATGCCCCTACTGGCGGGCTGTCCCCAAACCCCAACCCTCGTGGAAGCGACAAAGCGATTAGATCGAACATCGGCGCAGCAATTTCTTTCATTCGCTGATCTCGGCAGTCGTCAAAATGCATTCCATCAATGCCTCGGAGCGTGCCCGCCGGCGATGGCATCGGTGGAGGTACCTATTGAAGAAGGGGGCTTTGCTCCACCAGGACGTCTCGGTTGGTGAAGATGGTCTCAATGGTTGCAGCCTCGGCAGCCACATGAGTCTTTCGCGTGATCTCTTCAAGGGCCAGTTCGAGCCGGTAGTCTTGGAAATACTCGTACAGCTTTTCAGAGCTCTCGGATATCTCCTCCCCACCATTTTTTGCGAACAAGATGTGGATGATCGCTGCGAGTGGGAGGGAGATGTCGAGATCCTTCTCTTCTGCATCTGACTCCGAGTTCAAACCGTCGAAATACCTCTCCAGATGATTCTGGAGCTCCTCAAGCCAGAACTGAGATAGGTTGCTAGGTAGGGAGCTTTCAGGCCCGGTCAGAAGGACTTCATCTCTGAATAGAGCCAGCAGATTGGGGTTTGCCATGGAGGACCTCACGATTAGATTTGAGAGCAACTGGTCAGCATAGTCCACCTCAAGATGACCACCTCCTTGACGCCCATCCTGGTGCTCCTGAGCATCAGACGAGTGAATCGCCCCGAAACCTGTAGATACAAAATGACCGCTTCTCGCCGTTAGCTGCCTTTCTTGAAGGACAGCTTTGGGTCGATAGCGGCCTTCGTGGAGGTTGGTGTCTACGGGGTCGGTTTAGTCATTCTGAATCTCCGGTTTCACCTCCGTGAGGCCGGCCATCGTCATGCATCAGATCTTGATTGACACGCGTGCCGCTTTGGATAGCCTTGCAATTGAGGGCTGCAACTGCGCATTTGTCGGGCCTGGGTACCAGCATGAGCCCCCGCAATTTTGGCAGCAGAGGAAGCTGGTTCCTCTGAAGTAGTGACGGCGGGCATTGCCAGTCGGATTCTGAACCCAAGGTCGCCAGACTAGGAGCTAAAGGATCGCTGCGACTACTCCTCATCCCTTACCGAAAAGTCACGCGTCGGTCGTAAACGGCCCTTTCCAGGCCAATCAACTTTTGTGATTGGTGAGTAGGGATTTCTCGGCTTTTCTGTGAAAAGCACCCCTTCATTTCACAAAAAAAATGGCGAAGATTCCAATTTCACGGGGTCTGGCCTATCACCTATTTTGTGAACCTACACCGGTGTAGATCGCCAGAAACAACAAAGCCCGCTGACGCGGGCTTTGTTGTTTCTGTGAGACTCAGTAGCCGGAAAGAACGCTGACGACCACGCCTGAGGCGATCGCCACCAGCACATAGTCCCCGTTCACGTACAACCAGCGGTGATCACGAGGTGGCGCGTACAGATGGCGCGCACGCCAGTCGGTCACCCAGTAGCGGTCTGTGCGATAACGAGGTTCCACCACATAGCCACGATGCCATTGCTGATGCGGCATCGGCATGCCGGCTTCAGGTCGGAAGTTCGGGTTGTGGTAGGCCGGGTAGTGATCGTTGTCATGACGGTCATGCCGCTCGGGTTGGCCATGTGACGGGGAGCCCTGATGGGATGGACCACCGTCATGGTGGTCCGGCCCTGGTTGAGCAAAACTGGCCAAGGGTGTGCTGAGCACAAGTGCGGCGCAGAGTACGGTTAGGGCTTTGTTCATTTGCGGAACCTCTGACTGTTAACGCCCGGCAGGTAAAACGGTCTGCCTGGTGCGGTTACCTGATCAGACCACAAATTTTTCCGCTTGATGTCAGGGCAGAGGTAAAGGTCCGGTAAAGGTCTACGGACTACAAACCAAGCGCTTTCAAGCGGCGATAGAGGGTTCGCTCGCTGATGCCAAGGTGACGGGCCAGCTCGCTGCGTGATCCCTGGAACTGCTCCAGTGCGTGCGCGAGATCACCTAGATCGTTTCGCCCTCTGCGCATGGCCAATGCCTGCTGTCGCCCGACCTCTTCAGGTAGGTGCTCGGGTCGGATCAGCCCGTCATCGGCAAACAACCGAGCCCTTTCCAGAATGTTGCGCAACTCGCGAATGTTTCCAGGGAAGGCATGCAGCTTGAGTTGCTTCAGCGCCGCCTCGGTCAGGCTCGGTGTCGGCTTGCCAGTCATGCGTTGCAGCAGACTCTCGGCCAGCAGCGGTAAATCCTCCACGCGCTCGCGCAACGCCGGCAAGCGGATGGGGAAACCGCTGATGCGATAATACAGATCTTCTCGGAACGTCCCCTCAGCCACCATTTTCTTCAGCGGCTTATGGGTCGCCGAAACCAGACGGAAATCCGAATGCACGGTGCGCAGGCTGCCAACCGGGCGGAAGCTCCCGGACTCGATCAGGCGCAGCAGTTTGACCTGCATCGCCAACGGCACTTCGCCGATTTCGTCGAGGAACAATGTGCCGCCATGGGCGGCCTCGGCCAAGCCGATCTTGCGCTGATTGGCGCCGGTGAATGCCCCCTTCTCGTAGCCGAACAGCTCGCTTTCGAACAGCGACTCGGTCAGGCCGGTACAGTCGACGACTACCAGCGGACCATTAGCCCGTGGGCTACCCATGTGAATAGCGCGGGCAAACAGCTCCTTCCCGGTACCCGACTCGCCCTGCAGCAGCACCGGAATCTGCGCAGGAGCCGCACGCTGAAGGCTGGCCAACGCGGTTTTGAAAGCAGGTGCCCGCCCGACCAGCCCTTGTTCCTGAGGTTGTGCGGAGGCCAGGGTGATGCTGGTCAGCCGCTCGACGAAAGCCACCACCCTGCCCTGCTCATCGAGGATCGGCCGCAACTCTACATCCACATGCTCAGGGCCACGCGGCGTGTGATGAATATGCAGCACTCGCTCCGGCACTTTGCTGTCCCACGCCTTGCGCATCGGGCAGTGCTCACCGGCCTGGTCACACGGTACAGCGTAGTGATGCGACACCCGGTGGCATTTCTCACCCAGCGGGGCCTGCTCGTTTCGACCGAACTGCCGCCGATAGGCCGCGTTGGCCGCAAGGATGTTGTAGCCGGTGTCCAGCACGATGGCAGGCACGGCATCGTGCTCAAGGTAGGAAACCAGGGCTAGGATGAGTGGATGAGATTCAGGCATGACGGCACCGATTGGATAACCTGGCGCAGGGTAACAAGGACTGCCAAACACTGCCATTGGCTGACAGTCGACTGCCAAAGGTACTGCCACCGGCACGTACAGCGGTGATCAAGGGACCGTGTTCATGGGGCCGGATGCGCAAGAGCGCCTGGCATGCATCTTGATAATCCTCCTCCCACTGCCTGCGCCCGTACAAGCTGAGGCAGACCATTTGGAGAACGTGATGATCATCGGCAACAACCTTCACGTGGAAGCCTTCTACGACGAGGCGACCTCGACCATCAGCTACCTGGTCATGGACCGTGAAACCCTCCAGTGCGCACTGATCGACAGCGTGCTGGACTACGACCCCAAGTCCGGGCGCACCTGCACCGCTTCGGCGGATCGCCTGATCGACCGGGTGACAGAGCTCAAGGCCACCGTGCAGTGGGTGCTGGAAACCCACGTGCATGCCGACCACCTCTCGGCGGCGGCTTACCTCAAGGGCAAGCTTGGCGGCCATACCGCCATCGGTGCGCACATCACCCAGGTGCAGAAAGTCTTTGGCGCGCTGTTCAACGCCGAGCCTGGCTTCGCCCGTGATGGTAGCCAGTTCGATGTGCTCTTCGAAGATGAAGAGGGCTTCTGCATCGGCAACCTGCATGCTCGTGCGTTGCATACCCCCGGGCATACACCGGCATGCCTCAGTTACATGGTCGTGGACGCGGGTGAGACGGTGGTGTTCGTCGGCGATACCCTGTTCATGCCTGACTACGGCACGGCCCGCTGTGACTTCCCCGGCGCCGATGCGCGCACGCTGTACCGCTCGATCCGTCGGTTGCTGGCGTTCCCCGACCAGACGCTGCTGTTCATGTGCCACGACTATCTGCCAGGCGGGCGCGAGATGCGCTACGTCACCACGGTGGCCGAGCAGCGCGCCAGCAATATCCACATCCACCAAGGCATTGATGAGGACAGCTTCGTGGCCATGCGCGAAGCCCGCGACAAGACCCTCGACATGCCCGTGCTGATCCTGCCTTCGGTGCAGGTCAACATGCGCAGCGGCCAGCTCCCGGAGCCTGAGGAAAACGGTGTGAGCTACCTGAAGATCCCGCTGAACAAGCTTTGACTGCCCTGCCCCATTACCAGAAATTCCAGGATTGACTGCCATGCCTGCCAATGCCGACCACCACAAGGTGGTCATCGTCGGTGCCGGTGCCGCCGGTATCGCCACTGCTTCCAGCCTGATCGCCCGTGACCCGTCACTGGACATCGCCCTGATCGACCCTGCCGACGTGCACTACTACCAGCCAGGCTGGACTATGGTCGGCGCTGGCGTCTTCAGTGCGCCGAGCACCGCCCGCACCATGGCCTCGGCCATCCCGCGCGGCGTGCGCTGGATCAAGGCGCGCGTCCAGGGCTTCGACCCATCTGCCCAGTTGGTCACCCTGGAGGGAGGCCGCGCCATCAGTTATGAACAGCTGGTGGTCTGCCCTGGCCTCAAGCTCGACTGGGAGGCAATCGACGGGCTCAGCGAAACCCTTGGCCGCAACGGTGTCACCTCCAACTACCGCTACGACCTGGCACCTTACACCTGGGAGCTGGTGCAAAAGCTCAAGCAAGGCCGTGCACTGTTCACCCAGCCGCCGATGCCGATCAAGTGCGCTGGCGCGCCGCAAAAGGCCCTCTACCTGTCGTGCGACCATTGGCTGCGCAGTGGACGGCTGGGCGACGTGAAAGCCAGTTTCTTCAATGCCGGTGCAGTGCTGTTCGGCGTTCCCGATTATGTGCCAGCGTTGATGGCCTACATCGACAAGTACGGCGTGGACCTCAATTACAGCCACCGGCTGGTGGCCGTGGATGGGCCCAATCAGCGTGCCACCTTCGTGCGTACACTGGCCGACGGTAGCACTGAAACCCGTGCCGAATCCTTCGACCTGTTGCATGTGGTACCGCCACAGGTTGCCCCGGATTTTATCCGCCAGAGCCCCTTGGCCGATCCAGCCGGATGGGTCGATGTCGATCCGCATACCTTGCGCCACCGCCTGTTCGCCAACATCCACGCACTGGGCGATGTGGCCAACACCAGCAATGCCAAGACTGCCGCAGCGGCGCGCAAGCAGGCGCCAGTGGTAGCCAACAACGTGCTGGTAGCGCTGGGCCGTCTCCCTGCCCTGGCGCAGTACGACGGCTATGGTTCCTGCCCGCTGACCGTCGAGCGCGGCAAGATCGTCCTGGCCGAATTCACCTATGGCGGCAAGGTCGCTCCGAGCTTTCCCCGCTGGCTGCTCGATGGGCGCCAGCCGACACGCCTGGCCTGGCTGCTCAAGGCACGCGTACTGCCGCCGCTGTATTGGCAGGGCATGCTCAAAGGCCGAGAATGGCTGGCGCGCCCACAACCGTTGGACACCGAGGCCGCACAGTGATCGAACATCAACTGCTGGGCGCTGGCCTGGGCGCGATCATCGGAGCGGTGCTGGCGCTGACCGGCGCCGGTGGTGGCATCCTGGCGGTGCCGCTGCTGGTGTTCGGGCTGGGCCTGTCGATGGTCGAAGCGGCACCTATCGGGCTGCTTGCCGTGGGGCTTGCGGCGGCGGTGGGTGCGGTACTCGGCTTGCGCGAAGGGCTGGTGCGTTATCGCGCCGCCCTCTTCATCGCCTTGATCGGTATCGCAGCGGCACCGTTCGGCCTGATGCTGGCCCACCGCTTGCCCAATGCACCCTTGGCGCTGGTGTTCGCTGCCGTGCTGATCCATGCCTGCCTGCGCATCTGGCGCAAGGCAGCCAAAGAGCTGCGCGGCGAAGGCAGTGAAGCCCATCGCTACATCGAGCCTTGCGTGCTGAACCCGTTGCAGGGGCGCTTGCGCTGGACGCTACCTTGCGCACGCGCCCTGGCATTTACCGGGGCCATGTCCGGCTTGCTGTCCGGCCTGTTGGGAGTAGGCGGCGGCTTTGTGATCATCCCCGCCTTGAACCGCTACACCAACCTGCGCATGAAGAGCATCGTCTCGACCTCCCTGGCCGTCATCGCGCTGGTTTCCACGGGGAGCGTGGTCAGCGCCAGCCTGGCCGGTGTGATGCATTGGCGGATTGGCGCACCTTTTGCCATTGGGGCGGTGATCGGCCTGTTGCTGGCTCGGCCACTGGCGGCCAGGATCGCCGGGCCTCGCCTGCAACAGATGTTCGCTGTCGCCGGTTGGCTGGCGGCCGTGCTGCTGGCTGGCAAGGCGCTATTGGGCTAGCAGCTCGTCCTGTTCCGCCGCGCACAGCGCCAGCAGGTAGTCCCACACCACCCGCAGGCGCACCGACTTGTGCAACTCGCGGCGGGTACAGATCCAGTAGCTGCGCTGGATGGTCTCGCTGGGCAGCACGCGAACCAGCGTCGGGTCATGGCGAGCCATGTAGTTGGGCAGCACAGCGATGCCCAGCCCTGCGCGTGCGGCGGTTTGCTGGGCGATGACACTGGTACTGCGGAAGGCCACGTTCGGTGCACGGCAGAAGCTGTTGAGAAACAGCAGTTCCTGGCTGAACAGCAAGTCGTCGACATAGCCGATCCAGCTATGCCGCGCCAGGTCCTCGCGGTTACGCAGAGGCGGTGCCCGGTCCAGGTAGCTCTGGCTGGCGTACAGCGCCAAGCGGTAGTCGGTGAGCTTGCGGGTGATCAGCAGGTCGGCGTTGGGGCGCTCCAGATGGATGCTGATCTCCGCTTCGCGGTTGAGGATGCTGACGAAGCGCGGTACCGCCACCAGTTCTACCTCCAGCCCCGGATAGCGGGCGAACAGCTCGCTCATGCGCGGGGTGAAGAACATGATGCCGATGCCTTCGGTGACCCCCAGGCGAATCTTGCCCAGCGGGGTGATGGCCTGGGTGATTTCTTCCTGCGCCAGCAGGGCGACGTTCTCCATGGCTTCGGCGTGCTTTAGCAGCGCCTGGCCCGACGGGGTCAGTTCATAGCCTTGGGCATGCTGCACGAACAGTGGCGTGCCCAGGCTCTTCTCGATGCTTTCGATATGCCGGGCCACCGTGCTGTGGGTGGTATTGAGGCGCTTGGCCGCGCTGAGCAGGCGGCCACTGCGCTGCAACTCGAGGAAAAACCGCAGATCGTTCCAGTCGAACATGCTGATCCTTGTGGATGTTCGTTCCGGCCCCTTCCCGGCTGAAGCCGCTCCCGCAGACAACGCTATCCCTGGGGGAGCGGCTTTAGCCGCGAAGAGGCCAGTACAGACTTACCGCTGTGCTAAAACGCACAGCGGCTGCGTGAAATCTCGTGTTTCCATGGCGAAATTACTCACTAAGATGGATCGGAACAAGAATAAAAATCAGGCGCGAGGTTGCACATGCCATCAGCCGATTCTGTCTTCGACTACGTGGTCGTAGGCGCTGGCCCCGCCGGCTGCCTGCTGGCCAATCGTTTGTCCGCTGATCCTTCCAGCCGCGTGCTGCTGCTCGAAGCCGGTGGTCGCGACAACTATCCCTGGATTCACATCCCCGTCGGTTACCTCTACTGCATCGGCAACCCGCGTACCGACTGGTGCTTCAAGACCGAAGCACAGCCCGGTTTGGGCGGCCGCGCGCTGGGCTATCCACGGGGCAAGGTGCTCGGCGGCTGTTCTTCGATCAACGGTATGATCTACATGCGCGGCCAGGCCGCTGATTACGACCTTTGGGCTGCACAAGGCAACGAAGGCTGGGCCTGGAACGACGTACTGCCGTTGTTCAAGGCCAGTGAGAACCACTTTGCCGGTGCCAGCGAGCACCATGGCGCCGAGGGTGAATGGCGAGTCGAGCGCCAACGCTACAACTGGCCGATCCTGGATGCCTTCCGTGATGCAGCCGAGCAGAGTGGCATCGGCAACGTCGATGACTTCAATACTGGCGACAACCAGGGTTGTGGGTACTTTCAGGTCAATCAGCGCAGCGGTGTGCGCTGGAACGCCGCCAAGGCTTTTCTGCGGCCGATCAAAGACCGCCCCAACCTCACCGTGCTGACCGGCGTGCAGGTTGACCAGGTGCTGTTGAACAACACCCGTGCCCGTGCGGTCAAGGCGCAGTGGCAGGGCACTTGGCATGAGTTTGCTGCGCGTCGCGAGATCATCCTCTGTGCTGGCGCGGTGGGCTCGCCCGGTATTCTCCAGCGGTCCGGCATTGGCCCGCGCAAGCTGCTCGAAAGCCTGGGCATCGGCGTACGCCACGACATGCCCGGCGTTGGCGGCAACCTGCAGGATCATCTGCAGCTGCGGCTGATCTACCAGATCCGCAATACGCGCACCCTCAACCAGATGGCCAACAGCCTGTGGGGCAAGCTGGGCATGGGCCTGCGCTATCTCTACGACCGCAGTGGTCCGCTGGCCATGGCGCCCAGCCAACTGGGTGCCTTCGTACGTTCGAGCCCAGAGCAGGCCACACCGAACCTGCAGTATCACGTGCAGCCGCTATCTCTGGAGCGTTTCGGCGAGCCTCTGCATCAGTTCCCGGCGTTCACCGCTTCGGTATGCAACCTGCGCCCGGCCAGCCGGGGGCGCATAGATATCCGCAGTGCAGACATGAACAGTGCGCCGCGGATCGACCCCAACTACTTGAGCGCCCCCCAGGACCTGCGCGTTGCCGTCGATGCCATTCGCCTGACTCGGCGTATCGTCCATGCCCCCGCCCTCGCCGTTTTCGATCCCCAGGAGTATCTGCCAGGCCCGACGCTGCAAACCGAGGAAGAACTGTTCGAGGCGGCCGGCAAGATCGGCACCACCATCTTCCACCCCGTCGGCACCTGCCGCATGGGCAACAGCGACCTGGACGTCGTGGATAACCAGCTGCGCGTGCACGGCATACCTGGCTTGCGCGTGGCCGACGCTTCGATCATGCCGCAAATCACTTCCGGCAATACCTGTTCCCCCACCCTGATGATCGCCGAGAAGGCGGCGCAACTGATCCTCAAAGGAGCGGCAACCCAGACTTACCTGAACGAAGACGCCATACCGACCCCCTGACCGGGAGCATGCAACACCGGCAGCTCGCGGTCACAAGCTGCCGACAGTGGAACAACAAGAATAATCACTGTGGCCTGCGGGCCGAGGACAGCAACGATGTCGGATTACATCCAAGAGCAGGGTGCGACGGCGAGCACCTCCAGCCGTCGTGAAGAACGCAAGATCATTTTCGCGTCATCCCTCGGGACAGTTTTCGAGTGGTATGACTTTTTTCTCTATGGGGCCTTGGCCGCCGTTATCAGCAAGCAGTTCTTTGCTGGGGTCAACGACACCACGGCCTTCATCTTTGCCCTCATGGCGTTTGCCGCTGGCTTCCTGGTGCGGCCGTTTGGTGCGTTGGTGTTCGGCCGCCTGGGTGACATGATCGGGCGCAAGTACACCTTCCTGGTGACCATCGTGCTGATGGGCCTGTCGACGTTCGCTGTTGGCCTGTTGCCCACCTACGCCAGCATTGGCATCGCGGCACCGATCATCCTGGTGATCCTGCGCATGCTCCAGGGGCTGGCGCTGGGCGGTGAATACGGTGGTGCCGCCACTTACGTGGCCGAGCACGCGCCACCCGGCAAGCGTGGCTTCCATACCGGTTTCATCCAGTCGACCGCGACCCTTGGCTTGCTGCTGTCATTGCTGGTGGTACTGGGCAGCCGTTACATCAGTGGTGACCAGTTCGAAACCTGGGGCTGGCGCCTGCCGTTCCTGCTGTCGATCATCCTGTTGGGGATATCCACCTGGATCCGCATGAGCATGCACGAGTCGCCGGCCTTCGTGAAAATGAAGGCCCAGGGCAAGGTCAGCAAGTCACCGATCCGCGAGTCGTTCACCTCCTGGCCCAACCTGAAAGTCGTGCTTACCGCGCTGTTCAGCATCAATGCCGGGCAAGCTGTGACCTTCTACACGGCGCAGTTCTATGTGCTGTTCTTCATGACCCAGATGCTCAAGATGGACCCTGCTCAGGCCAATACCCTGCTGATCATCAGCGTGGTGATCGGCGCACCGTTCTTCGTGTTCTTCGGTTGGCTTTCCGACCGCATCGGGCGCAAACCGATCCTGATGCTCGGCCTGCTGCTGGCCACCGTGCTGTACTTCCCGTTGTTCAAGGCCCTGAGCCACTACGCCAACCCACAGATCGACGCCGCCAGCCGCCAGGCCCCTATCGTGGTGACCGCTGACCCGCAAGGCTGCACCTTCCAGTTCGACCCGGTTGGCAAAGCACGTTTCGACAGCCCCTGCGACAAGGTCAAAACCTTCCTGGTCAAGCAGGGCCTGCCATACAGCTCGGTGAACGTGGCCGGCAGTGACGTGGTGGTGAACATTGGCGACAAGACCATCAACGGCTTCGACGAAACGGCCATGCGCACGGCGATCGCGCAGGCGGGCTACCCGGCCAAGGCCGAGCCGGGGCAAGTCAACCAGGTGATGGTGGTGGTGCTGATCGTGGCAATGATCCTGATCGCGACCATGACCTACGGTCCGCTGGCGGCGGTGATGGTCGAGCTGTTCCCGACCCGTATCCGCTACACCTCGATGTCGCTGCCCTACCACATCGGCAACGGCTGGTTCGGTGGCTTCCTGCCCACCGTGTCGTTCGCATTGGTGGTGTATACCGGGGATATCTTCTATGGATTGTGGTATCCGGTGCTGGTGACCGGCATCAGCTTGGTAGTGGGGATGTTCTGCTTGAAAGAAACCAAGGACGTGGATATCGACAAAGTCTGACGCTATCACCGAGCCATAAAAAAACCGGCTGTAAAAGCCGGTTTTCTTATGCCATGGAAAAACTTATGCACGTTTTTCAGAAAATTGTCATGCGCCGAAATAAATAGCTAATTCATATACTTAGCGTTGAATCCGGGCACTCGGTCAAAAAATTGCTCACAAGTTATCCACAGATCGTCAAGCCATCTGCTCTTGCGGTTTTTCATCCACTGGCGGCAGCGATCCCATGGCCCGCTGGGTAGCTTCGTTCCACGCGGCGGCACGGTCGTTGAGCTCGGCAATGGCCCGCGGCCCGGAGCCCTCGGCGTACATCGGCTTGCCGATCACTACCTCGATGGTGCCTGAGCGCTTGCCCCAGCCAGTCTTCGGCCAGAATTTGCCAGCGTTATGGGCAATCGGCAGCACTGGCAAGCCAGCATTCACCGCCAGCGCGGTGCCGCCTCGGGAGAATTTGCCCACGGTACCGAACGGTACACGGGTACCTTCCGGGAAGATCAGCACCCAGGTTTTCTGCTTGAGCAACTCGTCACCCTTGCTGGCCACCTGACGCAGTGCCTCCTTGGGGTTGTCGCGGTTGATCGCGATGGGCCGCAGCATGGCCATGGCCCAACCAAAGAAGGGTACATACAGCAGCTCGCGCTTGAGCACCTGGCTCAGCGGGGAAAAGTACTGGGAAAGGAAGAAGGTTTCCCAGGTGCTCTGGTGATTGGACAGGATCACGCAGGGCTCATCCGGTACGTTCTCGGCACCTGTGACCTTGTAGTCGATACCAAGGATGGTGCGCACCAGGAACAGTGCGCAACGGCACCAGTACACGTTGATGAACGTGTAGCGCTTGGGGAACGACAGGAACGGCGCGACGAAAAAGCTCAGCGAGCACCACAGCAGCGAACTGGTGCCCAGCAGCAGGTAAAAAAGAACGATTCTGATCGCCTGCAGGATCGACATAGTGGCAAGTACCGTTGCGGGGCGTGCCCGCCTAGGAAAAATGCGCCCCTGGGGGCGCACTGTTTAAATTAGTTCTCTGGCGATGGCTGCCAGATCGTCGAAAATCAGTGTAGTTTCCGGGACGCCTTTTTCCAGGGTCCGCTCGCCCTTGCCGGTTTTCACCAGCACGGGTTGTGCACCGACGGCCAGGGCGGCCTCCAGGTCACCTTTGCTGTCGCCGACGAACCAGACGCTTTCAAGGCCCGTCTGGTAATGCTCGGCGATCGCCCGCAGCATGCCTGGCTTGGGCTTGCGGCAATCGCAGCCTTCGTCAGGCCCGTGCGGGCAATACACGATATGGCCGACTTCGCCGCCCTGCTCGGCCACCAGCTCGCGCAAGCGCGCATGCATGGCCTCAAGGGTAGCCAGCGGGTAGTAGCCTCGGGCGATGCCGGACTGGTTGGTGGCCACAGCCACCGTCCAGCCCGCCTTGCTCAACTGCGCGATGGCCTCGACCGAGCCAGGGATCGGGATCCACTCTTCCAGCGTCTTGATGTAGGCGTCGGAGTCGTAGTTTATTACCCCGTCACGATCGAGAATCAGCAGTTTCAAGGCTTACCCCAGCAGCGAAATGTCGGCCACGCCCAGGAACAGGCCGCGCAGGCGGCTGAGCAGGGCATAACGGTTGGCACGTACCTTGGCGTCTTCGGCATTCACCATCACCGCCTCGAAGAAAGCGTCGACCGGGTCACGCAGGGCCGCCAGACGGGCCAGCGATTCGCTGTACTGGCGGGCAGCTGCCATTGGTTGCACGGCCTGGTCGGCCTGCTGGATGGCCGAGTACAGGGAGAACTCGTTGGCGTTGTCGAAGTATTTCGGCTCGACCTGGTCGGCGATCGCGCCTTCGGCCTTGCTCAGCAGGTTCGACACGCGCTTGTTCACCGCGGCCAAGGCTTCGGCTTCCGGCAGTTTGCGGAAGGCCTGCACAGCCTGCACGCGCTGGTCGAAGTCCAAGGCCGAAGCCGGCTTCAGGGCACGTACCGACAGGTAGGTGGCAACGTCGATGCCTTCGTCTTCATAGCGTGCACGCAGGCGATCGAAAATGAACTCCAGTACCTGGTCGGCCAGGCCAGCGGCCTTGACCTTGGCACCGAACTGCTTGACCGCGAACTCGACCGCAGCGGTCAGGTCCAGGTCCAGCTGCTTCTCGATCAGGATGCGCAGTACGCCCAGGGCCGCACGACGCAGGGCGTACGGGTCCTTGCTGCCGGTGGGGAGCATGCCGATGCCGAAGATGCCGACCAGGGTGTCGAGCTTGTCGGCGATGGCCACCGCAGCACCGGTGAGGGTCTGCGGCAGCTCGGCGCCAGCACCGCGCGGCATGTACTGTTCGTTCAGGGCCAGGGCAACGTCTTCCGGCTCACCGTCGTTGAGCGCGTAGTAGTAGCCGGCAACCCCCTGCATTTCAGGGAATTCGCCGACCATCTCGGTGGCCAGGTCGCACTTCGACAGCAAGCCGGCACGGCCAGCGCGCTGGGCGTTGCCGCCGATCAGCGGGGCGATGAAGGCTGCCAGCCTGGAAACGCGTTCGGCCTTGTCGTAGACCGTGCCCAGTTGTGCCTGGAACACCACGTTCTTGAGGCGCTCGTTGAAGGTTTCCAGCGGCTGCTTCTTGTCTTGCTTGAAGAAGAACTCGGCGTCGGTCAGGCGCGGGCGCACGACCTTCTCGTTACCCTGCACGATCTGCCTGGGGTCACGGCTCTCGACGTTGGCCACGGTGATGAAGCGCGGCAGCAGCTTGCCTTCGCTGTCCAGCAGGCAGAAATACTTCTGGTTGTCCTGCATGGTGGTGATCAGGGCTTCTTGCGGCACTTCGAGGAAACGCTCCTCGAACGAGCACACCAGCGGTACCGGCCACTCGACCAGGGCAGTCACTTCGTCCAGCAGCGCTGGCGGCACGATGGCGCTGCCTTCCTGTTGCATGGCAAGCTCGGCGGTGCGCTTGCTGATCAGCTCGCGGCGCTCGGCGAAGTCGGCCAGCACATAAGCTTTGCGCAGGTCTTCGACGTAGTTGGCCGGCGTGGTGATGACCACGTTCTGTGGGTGGTGGAAGCGGTGGCCACGGGATTCACGGCCGGCCTTCTGCGACAGGATGGTGCAGTCGACCACCTGGTCGCCGAGCAGCATCACCAGCCACTGGGTCGGGCGCACGAACTCTTCACGGCTGGCGGCCCAGCGCATGCGCTTGGGGATCGGCAGGTCGTTGAGCGAATCCTCGACGATGGTCGGCAGCAGGCTGGCGGTGGCCTTGCCTGGGATGTGCTGGGAGAAGCGCAGCTTGGCGCCGCTCTGGTCGATTTCGGCCAGCTCTACGCCGCACTTCTTGGCAAAGCCCAAGGCAGCCTGGGTCGGCTCGCCGTCTTTGAAGGCCGCCTGCATGGGCGGGCCGTCGATGTTGATGCTGCGGTCAGGCTGCTGCACGTCGAGCTGGCGGATCAGCACGGCCAGACGGCGTGGTGCGGCGTACACCTGCTTGCCGGTGTAGTTCAGGCCAGCGGCCTGCAGACCTTTTTCGATGCCGGCCAGGAAGGCGTCGCCGAGGCTGGCCAGGGCTTTCGGTGGCAGCTCTTCGGTGCCCAGTTCTACCAGGAAATCTTGAGCACTCATTGTGCAGCCTCCAGCTTCGCCAACACTTCGTCACGCAGTTCAGGGGTGGCCATCGGGAAGCCCAGGCGTGCGCGAGCTTGCAGATAGCTTTGCGCCACGTCCCGGGCCAGGGTACGTACACGCAGGATGTAACGCTGGCGCTCGGTTACCGAGATGGCGCGGCGGGCGTCCAGCAGGTTGAAGGTGTGCGAGGCCTTCAGGACCATTTCATAGGTCGGCAGCGGCAGCTCCAGCTTGATCAGGCGGTTGGCTTCGCTTTCATAGAAGTCGAACAGCTCGAACAGCTTGTCGACGTTGGCATGTTCGAAGTTGTAGGTCGACTGCTCCACCTCGTTCTGGTGGAACACGTCGCCGTAGGTGACCTTGCCGAACGGGCCGTCGGCCCACACCAGGTCGTAGACCGAGTCGACGCCCTGGATGTACATGGCCAGGCGCTCGAGGCCGTAGGTGATTTCACCGGTGACCGGGTAGCACTCGATGCCACCTACCTGCTGGAAGTAGGTGAACTGGGTGACTTCCATGCCGTTCAGCCAGATTTCCCAGCCCAGGCCCCAGGCGCCCAGGGTCGGCGACTCCCAGTTGTCTTCGACGAAGCGAATGTCGTGGACCAGCGGGTCCAGGCCAATGGCCTTCAGCGAGCCGAGGTACAGCTCCTGGAAGTTGGCCGGGTTCGGCTTGAGGACCACCTGGAACTGGTAGTAGTGCTGCAGGCGGTTGGGGTTTTCGCCATACCGCCCGTCGGCAGGGCGACGGCTAGGCTGCACATAGGCCGCGTTCCAGGTTTCTGGACCCACGGCGCGCAGGAATGTAGCGGTGTGGAATGTGCCGGCGCCTACTTCCATATCGTAGGGCTGAAGCACCACACAACCTTGAGCCGCCCAGTAGTTTTGCAGGGCGAGGATCAGGTCTTGGAAGGTACGCACGGCTGGCGTAGGCTGGCTCACGAAATTCACCTGTATCTGGGGATGCGGATGTAAAGAGCGGGAGTATAACCTGATTCGCCTCGCCCTCTACTCATTGGAGCCTTATGCCACGCTGCTTTTGGTGTACCGACGATCCGTTGTACCAGGCCTACCACGACCAGGAGTGGGGAACGCCACAGCGTGACCCGGCGCTGCTGTTCGAGATGCTTTTGCTCGAAGGGTTCCAGGCGGGGCTTTCGTGGATCACCGTTTTGCGTAAACGCGAGCGTTATCGCGAGGTGATGCATGGCTTCGATCCGGTGAAGCTGGCGGCTATGAGCGACGAACGCATCGAAGCACTGATGCTGGACGCCGGTATCATCCGTAACCGTCTCAAGCTCAAGGCTGCGCGGCGTAACGCGCAGGCCTGGCTGGCTGTGGATAACCCTGCCGAGTGGTTGTGGTCGTTCGTTGGCGGCAAGCCGAAGATCAACCACTTCCAGGGCCGTGGCGACGTGCCAGCGGTCACCGACGAAGCCAAGGCCATGAGCAAGGCCCTGCAGAAAGCGGGCTTCACCTTCGTCGGCCCGACCATCTGCTACGCCTTCATGCAGGCCACCGGCATGGTCATGGACCACACTACCGATTGCGATCGCTACGCCGCCTTGTCGCGCTGAAGGGTTACAATGCGCGCCTTGCTGAAATAAGGAATTGCCTGTGGAAAAGTTCAAGGGCGCCCTGATGGTCGGGGTGCTGCGTCTGTTTGCCAAGCTGCCCTGGGGCGCTGTGCAGCGCGTTGGCGCCGGTATCGGCTGGCTGATGTGGAAAATCCCCAACGGCTCGCGCAATGTAGTGCGCATCAACCTGGCCAAGTGCTTCCCGGAGATGGATCCGGTCGAGCGCGAGCAGTTGGTCGGCCGTGCGCTGAAGGATATCGGTAAATCCTTTGTCGAAAGTGCCTGCGCCTGGATCTGGCCGCCGCAGCGTTCGCTTGAGCTGGTCAAGGAAGTGCACGGGCTGGAAGTGCTGGAGCAGGCCCTGGCCTCGGGCAAGGGCGTGGTCGGCATCACCAGCCACCTCGGCAACTGGGAAGTGCTCAACCACTTCTACTGCAACCAGTGCAAACCGATCATCTTCTACCGGCCACCGAAGCTCAAGGCGGTGGATGATCTGCTGCGCGAGCAGCGTGTGCAGATGGGCAACCGTGTGGCGCCTTCAACCAAGGAAGGCATCCTCAGCGTGATCAAGGAGGTGCGTCGCGGTGGGCAAGTGGGTATTCCTGCCGACCCGGAGCCGGCCGAGTCGGCTGGTGTTTTCGTGCCGTTCCTGGGGACCCAGGCGTTGACCAGCAAGTTCGTGCCGAACATGCTGGCCGGTGGCAAGGCGGTTGGGGTATTCCTGCATGCGCTGCGGCTGCCGGACGGATCGGGCTTCAAGGTGTTCCTGGAAGCGGCCCCGGAAGAGATGTACAGCACCGACGTGAACGTGTCGGCGGCGGCCATGAGCAAGGTGGTCGAGCGTTATGTGCGCGAGTACCCGAGCCAGTACATGTGGAGCATGAAGCGCTTCAAGAAGCGCCCGGCCGGCGAGCCGCGCTGGTATTGAGACCCTGGGGGCACTTTGTGCCCCTTTCGCGACACAAGGCCGCTCCCACATTGACCGGTGTACGCAGGACCTTTGTGGGAGCGGCCTTGCGTCGCGAAAGGGCTGCAAAGCAGCCCCGGCAATGTCAGACCTTGTTCAATTTCTTCAGGAATACGGTCATCTCTTTCTCGGCCTGTTTGTCACCATGGGCCTGAGCCGCCACGATCCCGTCTTCCCAGGCCTTGCGCGCCGCTGCCAGGTCACCGACCAGCTGATACGCCTTCCCCAACAGCTTCCACGCCGCCGAATACTTCGGATCCTGCTCCACACACCGTGCCAGGTGCAGCGCCGCCTCCGCGCCATGGCCCTCATCCAGCCAGGCCTTGCCCAGGCCAAACCTCAGCAGCGGGTTATCCACACCCTTGGCCAGCATCTTCTCCAGCGATTCACGCATGCCGTCTTCTCCTAGAAGAAACTCAAGCCGACGTGGAACAGCTTCTCTACATCCCGAATGTGCTTTTTATCCACAACGAACAGGATCACATGGTCACCTGACTCGATCACCGTGTCGTCATGGGCGATCAGCACTTCCTCGTCGCGGATGATGGCACCGATGGTAGTACCCGGGGGCAAGGTGATGTTTTCCACAGCCTTGCCGACCACCTTGCTCGACTTAGAATCGCCGTGCGCCACCGCCTCGATGGCCTCGGCCGCACCGCGGCGCAGCGAGTGCACGCTGACGATATCGCCGCGTCGCACGTGCGCCAGCAAGGTGCCGATGGTGGCCAGCTGCGGGCTGATGGCGATGTCGATTTCGCCACCCTGCACCAGGTCGACATAGGCCGGGTTGTTGATGATGGTCATGACCTTGCCCGCGCCAAGGCGCTTGGCCAGCAGCGACGACATGATGTTGGCCTCGTCGTCGTTGGTCAGGGCCAGGAAGATATCGGCGTCGGCGATGTTCTCTTCGAGCATCAGGTCCTTGTCCGAGGCGCTGCCTTGCAGCACCACGGTGCTTTCCAGGGTATCGGAGAGGTGCCGGCAGCGTGCCGCGCTCATCTCGATGATCTTCACCTGGTAGCGGCTCTCGATGGCTTCGGCCAGGCGCTCGCCGATCTGCCCGCCGCCAGCGATGACAATGCGTTTGTTGGTCTCGTCGATGCGGCGCAGCTCGCCCATCACGGCGCGGATGTCCTTCTTCGCGGCGATGAAGAACACTTCGTCATCGGCTTCGATCACCGTGTCGCCCCTTGGGGTAATCGGCCGGTCGCGACGGAAGATCGCCGCCACGCGGGTATCGACGTTGGGCATGTGCGCGCGGATCTGGCGCAGCTGCTGGCCCACCAGCGGGCCGCCGTAATAGGCCTTCACCGCCACCAGCTGGGCCTTGCCTTCGGCGAAGTCGATCACCTGCAGCGAGCCTGGGTGTTCGATCAGGCGCTTGATGTAGTTGGTCACTACCTGCTCGGGGCTGATCAGCACATCGACCGGGATATGGTCGTTGTCGAACAGTTCTTCGCGGGTCAGGTAGGCCGACTCGCGCACCCGGGCGATCTTGGTCGGGGTGTGGAACAGCGTGTAGGCCACCTGGCAGGCGACCATGTTGGTTTCGTCGCTGTTGGTCACTGCCACCAGCATGTCGGCGTCGTCGGCACCGGCCTGGCGCAGCACCGTCGGCAGCGAACCGCGGCCCTGCACGGTACGGATGTCCAGACGGTCGCCGAGGTCACGCAAGCGGTCGCCATCGGTGTCGACCACGGTGATGTCGTTGGCTTCGCTGGCCAGGTGTTCCGCCAGCGTGCCGCCTACCTGCCCTGCGCCGAGGATGATGATCTTCATCCGCTACTCCCTAACCTTTGTACTTACCCGCGCGAGGCGGCGATCTTGATCAGCTTGGCATAGTAGAACCCGTCGTGACCGCCTTCCTGGGCCAGCAGCTGGCGGCCGTGGGGCTGGCGCAGGCCGGCTTCGGTGGCCAGGTCCAGCTCACGGGCTCCCGGGGTGCGGGCGAGGAAGGCATCGATCACTTCGGTGTTCTCGGTCGGCAGGCTGGAGCAGGTGGCGTACAGCAGCATGCCGCCCACTTCCAGGGTCGGCCACAGGGCATCGAGCAGCTCGCCTTGCAGTGTGGCCAGGGCCGGAATGTCCTCGGCCTGGCGGGTCAGCTTGATGTCTGGGTGGCGGCGGATCACACCAGTGGCTGAGCACGGTGCGTCGAGCAGGATGCGCTGGAACGGTTTGCCGTCCCACCAGCTGGCGGTGTCGCGGGCGTCGCAGGCGATCAGCTCGGCGTCCAGCTGCAAGCGGTCGAGGTTCTCGCGCACACGGGTCAGGCGCTTGGCTTCGAGGTCGATGGCCGTCATGTGAGCCAGGCCGGGTTCGGCTTCGAGCAGGTGGCAGGTTTTGCCGCCTGGAGCGCAGCAGGCGTCGAGCACGCGCTGGCCGGGGGCCAGTTCGAGCAGGTCGGCGGACAGCTGCGCGGCTTCGTCCTGCACGCTGACCCAGCCTTCGGCGAAGCCTGGCAGGCCGCGCACGTCGCAGGCTTCGGCCAGCACGATGCCGTCACGGCTGTACTGGCAGGCGCTGGCGCTGACGCCAGCTTCGGCCAGCAGTGCCAGGTAGGCGTCACGGCTGTGGTGGCGGCGATTGACCCGCAGGATCATCGGCGGGTGGGCATTGTTGGCGGCGCAGATGGCCTCCCACTGCTCCGGCCAGAAGGCCTTCAGCGACTTCTGCAACCAGCGCGGGTGCGCGGTGCGCACCACCGGATCGCGCTCCATGCCGGCGAGCAATTCTTCGCCTTCGCGCTGGGCGCGGCGCAGCACGGCATTGAGCAGGCCTTTGGCCCAAGGCTTCTTCAGCTTGTCGGCACAGCCGACGGTCTCGCCGATGGCGGCGTGGGCCGGAATGCGGGTGTAGAACAGTTGATACAGGCCGACCAGCAGCAGCGCCTGCACATCGGCATCGGCGGCCTTGAACGGCTTCTGCAGCAGTTGTGCCGCCAACAGATCGAGGCGAGGCTGCCAGCGGGCGGTACCGAACGCGAGGTCCTGGGTCAGGCCCCGGTCGCGTTCATCGACCTTGTCCAGCTGCGCTGGCAGCGAGCTGTTCAGCGAGGCCTTGCCGCTGAGTACAGCGGCAAGGGCACGGGCGGCGGCGAGGCGTGGATTCATTGGCCCAGCACCTTGCCGGCGGCGAACTTCTCGCGGCGGCTGTTGAACAGGTCGCTGAAGCTCAGCGCTTTGCCACCGGGCAGCTGCAGGCGCGTCAGGCTCAGTGCCTGGTCACCGCAGGCGACGACGAGGCCGTCCTTGCTGGCGGAGAGGATCTCGCCCGGGGCACCCTTGCCTGTGGACAAGTTGGCAGCCAGCACCTTCACGCTTTCGCCATCCAGGGTGCTATGGCACACCGGCCACGGGTTAAAGGCGCGGATCAGGCGCTCCAGCTCGACGGCCGGGCGGCTCCAGTCGATGCGCGCTTCGTCCTTGTTCAGCTTGTGGGCATAGGTGGCCAGGGCGTCGTCCTGCACTTCCCCGTGCAGCGAACCGTCGACCAGGCCGGCAATGGCCTGGACCACAGCGGGAGGCCCCATTTCGGCGAGGCGGTCGTGCAGGCTGCCGCCGGTGTCGTCGGCGCTGATCGGGGTGACCACCTTGAGCAGCATCGGGCCAGTGTCCAGGCCGGCTTCCATGCGCATCACCGTCACGCCGCTCTCGGCGTCGCCGGCTTCTACGGCGCGCTGGATCGGCGCAGCTCCGCGCCAGCGTGGCAGCAGCGAGGCGTGGCTGTTGATACAGCCCAGGCGCGGGATGTCGAGGACCACTTGCGGCAGGATCAGGCCATAGGCGACCACCACCATCAGGTCTGGCTTGAGCGCGGCCAGTGCTTCCTGTGCTTCGGCATTGCGCAGCGTCGGCGGCTGGAACACAGGGATGTCGTGGGCGACGGCCAATTGCTTGACCGGGCTCGGCATGAGCTTCTGGCCCCGGCCGGCAGGGCGGTCGGGCTGGGTATAGACGGCCACGATCTCGTACGGGCTGTCGAGCAGGGCCTTGAGGTGTTCGGCGGCAAACTCTGGAGTGCCTGCAAAGACGATGCGCATGGAGTTCTCGCTTGCAAAAGAAAAAGGCTTGCCGGAGCAAGCCTTCTGGGAGGTGGGGGTCAGGCTTGCTGGCGGTGCTGCTTTTCCAGTTTCTTCTTGATCCGGTCGCGCTTGAGCTGCGACAGGTAGTCGACGAACAGCTTGCCGTTGAGGTGGTCGAACTCGTGCTGCACGCACACCGCCAGCAGGCCTTCGCATTCCAGCTCGAATGGCTTGCCGTCGCGGTCCTGGGCTTTGACCCGCACGCGCAGGGGGCGGTCGACGTTTTCGTAGAAGCCAGGAACCGACAGGCAGCCTTCCTGGTACTGGCCCATGTCGTGGGTCAGTTCTTCGACAGTCGGGTTGATGAACACGCGCGGCTCGCTGCGGTCTTCGCTGAGGTCCATGACCACGACCTGCTGGTGCACGTTGACCTGGGTGGCGGCCAGGCCGATACCAGGGGCTTCGTACATGGTTTCAAACATGTCGTCGATCAGCTGACGCAGGGCGTCGTCGAACACCGTTACCGGTTTGGCAATGGTGCGCAGGCGCGGGTCCGGGAATTCGAGAATGTTCAAGATGGCCATAAGGTCAGGCAGTCACTGTGCGGTCGGTTGAAAACTGAGCACACATAATAAAGGGAAACGGGGATTTCAGCACCTGTGAAAGCTCGGCTAGGGTCTCTATAGGCCCGATAGCCGCCAAATCATGGACAGCTTTTCAAAGTGTTACTCACAAACTTATCCACAGGTTGTGCCACGTAGATGGCCCTGTTTCGATCAAGGATGATCTCCATGCTGAATGACCATTCGTCGCCTTGTTCACCTGCCGAACTGGAGGCCAGATTACGCCTGCATCGCCTGCCCGAGACCGGATTGCGACGTTTTCGCAGCCTGCTGGAGGCCTTTGGCAGTGCGTCTTCAGCGCTCAGCGCACCCGGCCCGGCCTGGCGCGCGCTGGGTATTCCACAAGCCACCATCGATGCGCGGCGCAGTGCCGAAGTACGCGACGGTGCACTGGCTGCAATGGCCTGGCTAGAGCGCCCGGGCCAGCATTTACTGATGTGGGACCGGCCTGATTACCCGGCATTGCTGAAGGAAATCGATGATGCCCCGCCGCTGCTTTTCGTTGCAGGCAATCCGGCATTGCTCGACCGACCTCAGTTGGCCATTGTGGGCAGCAGGCGTGCCACACCTCCGGCACTCGACACGGCCAGGGCATTTTCCCGCTGCCTGGCGCAGGCCGGTTTCACCATCACCAGCGGGCTGGCCCTGGGCATCGATGGCGCCGCTCATCGGGCGGCACTGGAGGTCGCAGGGGGCACCATTGGCGTGCTCGGCACAGGCTTGCAAAAACTTTATCCACAGCGCCACCGCGACCTTGCGCGGATGATGATCGACATGGGCGGTGCACTGGTGTCGGAGTATCCGCTCGATGCCGGGCCGTTGCCGGGCAACTTCCCGCGGCGCAATCGCATCATCAGCGGCCTGTCGCTCGGCGTGCTGGTGGTCGAGGCCAGCCTTGCCAGCGGCTCGCTGATCACCGCCCGCCTGGCGGCTGAGCAGGGTCGCGAGGTGTATGCGATTCCCGGATCGATCCACCACCCGGCAGCCAGGGGCTGCCACCAGCTGATCCGCGATGGCGCCCTGCTGGTGGAAAGCGTAGAGCAGATTCTGGAAAGCCTGCGCGGTTGGCAGAACCTGCCGCCAGCTGCTGTGGATAAACCGACGCATCCGTTGCTTGCCCTGCTGCATGCCGCGCCACAGACCAGCGAGAATCTGGCCCATTTCGGCGACCTGCCGCTGGCCGAAGTGCTGGCGCAACTGACGGAACTGGAGCTTGAAGGCCGTGTCAGCAATGTTGCCGGGCGTTGGTTTGCCCGCGCTGGCTGAGTAAACTGCGCGCAAGCTAAGGTTAATGGGCGGAGAGACGTAAATGGTGAGCAGTTTTCGTGTGCAACAAGCCGCACGTGAGATCCGGGCAGGCGCGGTGATCGCCTATCCGACGGAAGCGGTCTGGGGCCTGGGCTGCGACCCCTGGAACGAGGACGCGGTGTATCGCCTGCTGGCGCTGAAGTCGCGGCCTGTGGATAAAGGGCTGATCCTGATCGCCGACAACATCCGCCAGTTCGACTTCCTGTTCGAGGACTTCCCTGAGGACTGGATCGACCGTATGGGCAGCACCTGGCCGGGGCCGAACACCTGGCTGGTACCGCACCAGGACCTGTTGCCCGAGTGGGTGACCGGGCAGCACGACACCGTGGCGCTGCGGGTCAGTGATCACCCTGTGGTGCGCGAGCTGTGTGCCTTGGTCGGGCCGTTGATTTCCACCTCCTGCAATCCGGGCGGGCGCCCGGCGGCCAAGACCCGCTTGCGGGTGGAACAGTATTTTCATGGCCAGCTGGACCTGGTGCTCGGTGGGGCACTGGGCGGGCGGAAGAATCCGAGTGTGATTCGCAACCTCGCTACTGGCGAGGTCGTTCGGCCGGGCTGATACATAACCTCAGGACTGGCGCGGGACCCTGTGGGAGCGGGCGTGCCCGCGAACACCGGCGAAGCCGGTGCCATCCATGGCGTTGCCTGCTTCGCGGGCAAGCCCGCTCCCACAGAGTGCCCGTTCCCTCGCAGATTTTTCTGAATTTTTCTGGAATGGCTGTCCAGCTTGGGCTTCGGGAAATATCCTACGACCCGCGTCCCCTGCCATCACCTTCTCAGTGGGAATCTCTGCCTCTAGGCTTCATCCGTCGCCGAATAACTTGGCGATCGGGTGTGGTAACCCGGAGTACGAATTCTGAATGGCAGCCAATGGCGGCTGTGCGCGGGAGGCTTTCGAGCCTGCCGGGTTTGGGATTCGTCCGGTTTACCACCCTGCGTACAGCTGCCTCCCAAGTCGTGTGGTAACGAATTGAGGGCCAGCCTTTAACAGGCGAATCCCTATGATCAAGAAAATCGTCCCCGATCCACCCCTTCCCTGCACTTCCTGCCGATCCTTCGGCCGCTGTGACGCCGGGCACGAGGCATTATTTACCGTCAACCCGAACATTGCTGCTGAAGATGTCCCGGTTCACGTAGCGCTGTACCTGCGCTGCGCCTATGAGACCGGCTACAAAGCCTTGGACTACATGCGCGAAGAAGGCCGCGGCATGTTCTGGTCGAACCTGCATGCGATTGAAATGGCGGAAGGCGTTATCGAGGTGATTCTCGATGGCATCGAGACGACGCCTGTGAAGCAGAAGAAGGTGTGAGGGCTGACAGGTGCCTGCCTTTGGATTTTCAGCGCCTATGAGATCGAGCGCCGCCCGCGCGGCGCATCGCGGGCAAGCCCGCTCCCACATCTGTTTCGGGCCAATCACTCCTGTGCCGCCAACAGGGACCGCCTTGTTGGCATGGCGATGCATCTCGGTGGAAGCTGACAGAGTCTGGCGATCCATCTCGGTGGAAGCTGACAGAGTCTGGCGATCCATCTCGGAGGAAGCTGACAGGGTCTGGCGATCCATCTCGGTGGAAGCTGACAGAGTCTGGCGATCCATCTCGGTGGAAGCTGACAGGGCATGGCGATGCATCTCGGTGGAAGCTGACAGGGTCTGGCGATGCATCTCGGTGGGCGCTGATGCGACACAACCTGTCTCCAGTCATGCACCAAGGCGGTCCCTGTTGGCTTCACAGGAGTGACTGGCCCGAAACAGATGTGGGAGCGGGCTTGCCCGCGATGCGCCGCGCGGGCGGCGCTCGATCTCACAGGCGCTGCAAATCTCAAGGCAGGCACCTGTCCGCCATGACGCGATCTCCAGCCAGGCTCAAGGCAACAAAACCGTAGACCCCACCGTCCTGCGCGCCGACAACTCTTCTTGCGCCTTCGCCGCCTCACTCAACGGATACCGCTGCTGGATATCCACAACCAGCTTCCCACTGCCAATCATCGCAAACAGGTCATCCGCCATGGCCTGGGTGTTCTCGGCATTGTTGGCATAGGTCGCCAATGTCGGCCGGGTCACATACAGCGAGCCCTTCTGCGACAAAATCCCCAGGTTCACCCCGCTCACCGCCCCCGAGGCATTGCCGAAGCTCACCATCAACCCACGCGGCTGCAGGCAGTCCAGCGAGGTCAACCAGGTGTCGGCACCGACGCCGTCGTACACCACCGGGCACTTCTTGCCATCGGTCAGCTCCAGCACCCGCTTGGCCACGTCCTCGCGGCTGTAGTCGATGGTCGCCCACGCCCCCAGCGCCTTGGCCCGCTCGGCCTTCTCGGCGGAGCTGACGGTGCCGATCAGCTTGGCGCCCAGGGCCTTGGCCCACTGGCAAGCCAGCGAACCGACGCCACCCGCTGCGGCGTGGAACAGGATCACGTCGCCCGGTTTCACCTCATAGGTCTGCTTCAACAGGTACTGCACGGTCAGCCCCTTGAGCATCACCGCTGCCGCCTGCTCGAAGCTGATGTTGTCCGGCAGCTTGACCAGGTTGGCCTCCGGCAGTGTATGCACTTCGCTGTAGGCGCCCAGGGGTCCGCCGGCATGGGCCACGCGGTCACCGACCTTCAGCCGGGTCACGCCCTCGCCCACCGCCTCGACCACGCCCGCCGCCTCGGTACCCAGGCCAGAGGGCAAGGACGGCGGTGCATACAGCCCGCTGCGGAAGTACGTGTCGATGAAGTTCAGGCCGATCGCATGGTTGCGCACGCGCACCTGCTGCGGCCCCGGTGGGGCAGGGTCGAATTCCACAAGCTGCAGCACTTCCGGGCCGCCATGCTGGCTGAACTGGATACGCTTGGCCATCTCGCACTCCTGTTGTCGGGATCGGGAAAAGGCCTTCTATCGGACGCCTTTGCTTGATCGCCGTCAACTGCGGCGCGCGCGCCGGCGGTGGTATGCTACGCGGCGAATTCTTCCCTGCCCGTTCCTGGTGACCCGATGACTAGCCGCACCGAGGCCGTGAAAGCCTACCTGCTCGACCTGCAAGACCGCATCTGCTCTGCCCTCGAAGCCGAAGATGGCGGTGCCCGCTTCGTCGAGGACGCCTGGGTGCGCGAAGCCGGTGGCGGGGGCCGCACGCGGGTGATCGGGGATGGCAAGCTGATCGAGAAAGGCGGGGTCAACTTCTCCCACGTGTTCGGCGCCGGCCTGCCGCCATCGGCCAGCGCCCACCGCCCCGAACTGGCAGGCCGCGGTTTCGAGGCCCTGGGCGTGTCGCTGGTGATCCACCCGCACAACCCGCATGTGCCGACGTCCCATGCCAACGTGCGTTTCTTCATCGCCGAAAAGGAAGGTGAAGAGGCAGTCTGGTGGTTCGGCGGTGGCTTCGACCTGACCCCCTATTACGGCAACGAAGAAGATTGCATCCATTGGCACCGCGTGGCCGAGCAGGCCTGCGCGCCGTTCGGCGCTGATGTGTACCCGCGCTACAAGGCCTGGTGCGACCGCTACTTCCACATCAAACACCGCGGCGAGCCGCGTGGCATTGGCGGGCTGTTCTTCGACGACCTGAACGAGTGGGACTTCGACACCTGCTTTGCCTTCCTGCGTGCCATTGGCGATGCCTACGTCGAGGCCTACTTGCCGATCGTCCAGCGCCGCAAGCACACCCCTTTCACCTCGCAGCAGCGCGAATTCCAGGAATACCGCCGCGGCCGCTACGTGGAGTTCAACCTGGTCTATGACCGTGGCACCCTGTTCGGCCTGCAGTCCGGTGGCCGCACCGAGTCGATCCTCATGTCGCTGCCGCCACAAGTGCGCTGGGGCTACGACTGGAAGGCCGCGCCCGGCAGCGAGGAAGCTCGCCTGACCGAATACTTCCTGCAGGACCGCGACTGGCTCGGCCAGTAAGCCTGTGGATAAACAAGGAATCGCCATGGACCAGTACGTTGTTTTCGGTAACCCCATCGGCCACAGCAAATCGCCGCTGATCCACCGCCTGTTCGCCGAGCAGACCGGCCAGGACCTG
Source organism: Pseudomonas sp. NBRC 111130 (assembly GCF_001320485.1). Taxonomy (NCBI): domain Bacteria; kingdom Pseudomonadati; phylum Pseudomonadota; class Gammaproteobacteria; order Pseudomonadales; family Pseudomonadaceae; genus Pseudomonas; species Pseudomonas sp. NBRC 111130. The sequence continues at coordinate 85,593 of NZ_BCBG01000012.1, read as the reverse complement.
GAATATGCCACTTTGCTGGCGCCGCTGGACGAGTTCAGCGATTGCGCACGCGGCTTCTTCAAGCAAGGCAGCGGCGGCAACGTCACCGTGCCGTTCAAGGAAGAGGCCTACCGCCTGTGCGACAGCCTGACTCCGCGGGCCCAACGTGCAGGTGCGGTGAATACGCTGAGCAAGCTGGCCGACGGCACGCTGCTGGGCGACAACACCGACGGCGCTGGCCTGGTGCGCGACCTGACGGTGAACGCCGGGGTCGAACTGGGCGGCAAGCGCATTCTCATCCTTGGGGCGGGCGGTGCCGTGCGCGGGGTGCTCGAGCCGATCCTGGCGCATCAGCCGCAGTCGCTGGTGATTGCCAACCGTACCGTGGAGAAGGCCGAGCAGCTGGCGCGGGAGTTCGATGAACTGGGGCCGGTGGTGGCCAGTGGGTTTGCCTGGTTGCAGGAGCCGGTAGATGTGATCATCAACGCCACCTCGGCAAGCCTGGCCGGTGAGCTGCCACCGATTGCCGACAGCCTGGTCGAGGCGGGGCGCACGGTGTGCTACGACATGATGTATGGCAAGGAGCCGACACCGTTCTGTCAGTGGGCTGCCAAGCTGGGGGCGGCCAAGGTGCTGGATGGGCTGGGGATGCTGGCTGAGCAGGCAGCCGAAGCCTTCTTTATCTGGCGTGGGGTACGGCCTGATACGGCGCCGGTTTTGGCTGAATTGCGCCGGCAACTCGCTCGGGGCTGATCCTTCAGGATTACCCATCTCCCTTGTGGGAGCGGGCTTGCCCGCGAAGAATTCACCGCGGTGCCTGGCACCGGCTTTGCCGGTGTTCGCGGGCAAGCCCACAGAGTACTCGGACAAGCCGGGAATCAGAGCTTGGCTTTGACGGCCTCCAGGGCATTGCCATCAGCCTTGGTGGTCACCCCCGCCAACCACCCTTCCAGCCGCTCTGGATGTTGCTTCACCCACGCCTTGGCTGCCTCATCGAAGCTGATCTTCTTATCCACAACCTGCGCCATGATCGAGTTTTCCATGTCCAGGGTGAAACTCAGGTTGCTCAGCAGCTTCGCCGCATTCGGGCAGGCTTGTGGATAACCCTTGCGGGTCAATGTGAACACCTCGCCTTGGCTGCCGAACCACTTTTCCCCGCCCGTCAGGTAATGCATCTTCAGCTTCACGTTCATCGGGTGCGGCGTCCAGCCGAGGAAGGTGATGAACTGCTGCTTCTTCACCGCCCTGTCCACTTGCGCCAGCATCGCCTGCTCGCTGGACTCCACCAGCTTCCACTGGCCGAGGTTGAATTCGTTCTTGTCGATGATCTCTTTCAGCGACAGGTTCGCTGGCGCACCGGAGCCGATGCCATACAGCTTCTTGTCGAACTGGTCAGCGTGTTTCTGCAGGTCGGCAAAATCCTTCACCCCGGCATTCCATACGTAATCCGGCACCGCCAGGGTGAATTCGGTGCCTTCCAGGTTGCGCGACAGCTGCTGCACATCGCCATTGGCGATGAACTTGTCATGGAAGCCCTGCTGCGCCGGCATCCAGTTGCCGAGGAACGCATCGACCCGGCCCTCCTTGAGGCCGCCGTAGATGATCGGTACCGCCAGGCTGTCGATCTTCACCTGGTAGCCCAGGCTTTCCAGCAGCAGCCGGGCGACGGCATTGGTCGAGGCGATGTCGCTCCAGCCGGGGTCGGCCATCTTCACGGTGCTGCATTGTGCGTCGCTGTCGGCGGCGTGGGCCATGGCGGGGGCCAGGCCCAGCGGCAGAGCCAGGGCGAATACGACGGTGGAGAACTTGTGCATGTCGGACTCTCTTCTCAATCCAGGGGTGCGGGCTGTGGATAACGTGCCTTGCGCTCGAGGTCGTCGAGATCGATATGGTTGCGCATGTACTGTTGGCTGGCGTCCACCCAAGGTTGGTGGTCCCAGCTGTTCAGCTTGCCGATGGCCAGCGCCTCGGCCACCAGGCGACGGCGGCGTTGGCTGGCCAGCACTTGCTGGCGTAGGCCGGGGATATCCCAGCGCTGGCGTGCTTCATCGACAAATGCCTGCAGCAGCGCCTGGTGGTCCGGGCTGCCGGTGAGGTTCTCCCGCTCGTGCGGGTCGCGGCTCAGGTCATAGAGTAGGCAGGGGTCATCTTCGCTGTACACGAATTTGTGCGGCCCACGGCGGATCATCATCAGTGGGCCGACGGTGCCTTCGGCCATGTACTCGCCGATCACCTCGTCTTGGCCGCCCTGCCCTTGCAGGTGACCAAGCAACGAACGGCCATCCAGCTCAAGACGGTTATCCACAGCGCCACCGGCCAGTTCCACCAGGGTTGGCAGCAGGTCGCAGGTCGATACCGAGGCAGCGACCCGGTGCGGTGCAAAGCATTTGGGGGCGTGAACCAGTAGCGGGACACGCGCCGACATCTCGAACCAGTGCATCTTGTACCAGAGCCCGCGCTCGCCGAGCATGTCACCATGGTCGCCGGAGAACACGATCAGGGTGTTGTCGCTCAGGTTGCACTCCTCCAAGGTCTGCAACAGCTGGCCGATGTTGTCATCGATGTAGCTGCAGGCGCCGAAATAGGCGCGGCGGGCGTCGCGGATCTTGTCCACAGGCAACGGCTTGTTCCACAGGTCATAGACCTTGAGCAGGCGTTGTGAGTGCGGGTCAAGTTCGGCCTGACTGAATTCAGCGTGGGGCATGGGGATATCCACAGCCTCGTAGCGATCCCAGTAGCGTTTGGGGATGCTGTACGGGTCGTGCGGGTGGGTCATGGACACGGTCAGGCAGAACGGCCGGCCATCGTTCTCGCGCACATGGTCGTAGAGGTACTGGCGCGCCTTGAACAGCACTTCTTCGTCGAAATCCAGCTGATTGGTCCGCACGCACGGCCCCGCCTGCAGCACCGAGGACATGTTGTGGTACCAGCTCGGGCGCACGTCGGGTTCATCCCAGTTCACCGCCCAGCCGTAGTCGGCCGGGTAGATGTCACTGGTCAGGCGCTCCTCGTAGCCGTGCAGCTGGTCCGGGCCGCAGAAGTGCATCTTGCCCGACAGCGCGGTGCGGTAGCCCAGGCGGCGCAGGTAATGTGCATAAGTCGGCACGTCGGCGGGGAAATCGGCTGCGTTGTCGTAGGCGCCGATGCGACTCGGCAATTGGCCGCTGACCAGGGTGAAGCGCGACGGTGCGCACAGCGGGCTGTTGCAGTAGGCCGAGTCGAACACGACTGCCTGCTCGGCAAGGCGGCTGAGGTGCGGCATCTTGATCGGCGAAGGGCCATAGATCGGCAGCAGGGGCGCGGCCATCTGGTCGGCCATGATGAACAGGATATTCGGGCGCGTCATGGTGGCTTCCATCGTTTGGGGTTATGCGGACCGCTTGCCTACCAAGATGCGACTGTGGATAACATGGGTAAAGCCCATGCGGGGCAATGTCTGGGATTAGCCGAGCTTATGTTTGAGCACCTTGCCGAGTTGTCGCTGGATGCCCTGCGCGTTTTCGAGGCCGCGGCGCGCTTGCGTGGCTTTACCGCAGCGGCGCTGGAACTGGGCACTACGCAACCTGCGGTGAGCCAGCAGGTAAAGCGCCTGGAAGCGCGGCTGGGCACACGCCTGTTCGATCGGATCTACCGTGGCATCGAGCTGACCGAGGCGGGCCAGCTGCTTTTCGAGCAGGTGCATCAAGGTTTGCAGGCGATGGATGACGGCATTGCCCTGGCCAGTGGGCGCGGCCAGCGGGAAGTGCTGCAAGTCGCCACCGACTTCGCCTTTGCTGCATTTTGGCTCATGCCACGGCTGCAGCGGTTTCACGAAGCGTATCCACAGGTCGACGTGAGCCTGGTGACCGGTGAGCGCAGCCAGGGGATGCTGCGCCCGGATATCGATGTAGCGGTGCTGTTTGGTGATGGGCGCTTCCATCAGGGCGAGAGCCGCTGGTTGTTCGATGAAGAGGTTTTTCCGGTCTGCAGCCCGCGGCTGATTCATGGTAAACCCTTGTCAGCCGTGGCTTTGCAACGATTGCCGTTGCTCCATTTGCGGGGTGAGCAGGCCAGCCGCTGGTTTGACTGGGCAGGGGTGTTTCGCGGCTTTGGCGTGGCCAGCCCGCCGCCGCCTGGGCAGTTGCGGTTTGATAACTACACCTTGCTGATCCAGGCGGCGATAGCTGGGCAAGGGGTAGCAATTGGCTGGAGGCACCTGGTGGACGGGCTGGTAGAGCAAGGGTTGCTGTGCCAGCCGTTGCAAGGGAGCTTGCGGTCTTCGCGGGGCTATTATGCCGTGCTGCCACCCCGTAAACGGCGGGGTGCATTGATCGAGCGGTTTGTGGATTGGCTGGAGCACGAGCGCAGCCTGTGACATCCTCGGGGCGCCCAGCACAGCGAATCGCCCACCCGCAACCCGATCACCAGGGCGTTGCCCAGGCTACTTTCAGCCCGAACAGCAGGAGTCATCGTGCAGAGGATCAAGGGTTACCACGCCCATGTTTACTACGACGCATCCACCCTCGAGCAGGCCCGTGAGCTGTGCGAAGAGGCGGCGCGGCTGTTTCCCGTGACCGTGGGGCGCATGCACCAGAAACCGGTTGGCCCGCACCCTGACTGGAGCTGCCAGCTGGCTTTCGAGCCGGAGTTCGTGGGGGTGGTGTTGCCGTGGTTGGCGCTGTATCGGAAGGGCCTGGTGGTGTTTCTGCATCCGCTGACGGGGGATGAGTTGGCGGATCACCGGGATCATGCGATCTGGATGGGGGCCGTGCGGCCGCTGGATCTGTCGATTTTTGGTGGCTAGGACTCTATCGCCTGTAAGGGCCTCTTCGCGGGCACGCCCGCTGCCACAAGGACGGCGTAGCCCTGGAGAGCGGCGCTGTACCTGTGGGAGCGGGCGTGCCCGCGAAGAGGGCGACGCGGTTTAGCGACGGGCGCCGCGCACGCCTTCAGCCAGTGCCGAGCAAAGGCTCAATACATCGTCAACTGCCTGAGCGGGCTCCTTGGCCTGGGCAATCTTGTCGACCAATGCCGAACCCACCACCACACCATCGGCCAGGCGTGCGATCGCAGCGGCCTGTTCCGGTGTACGAATACCGAAACCAACGCTGATCGGCAGGTCGGTATGCCGACGCAGGCGGGCAATCGCCTCGGTCACGTGTTCGGTAGTCGCCGAGCCTGCACCGGTCACACCTGCCACCGACACGTAATAGACGAACCCAGAGCTGCGCTCCAGCACACGCGGCAGGCGTGCATCGTCAGTGGTCGGGGTGGTCAGGCGGATGAAGTCGATACCTGCGGCTTGGGCCGGGGTGGCCAGTTCGGCGTCGTGCTCAGGTGGCAGGTCGACGATGATCAGGCCATCTACCCCGGCTTCCTTGGCTTCGGCGACGAACTTGTCCACACCGAAGCGGTGGATCGGGTTGTAGTAACCCATCAGCACGATCGGCGTGGTGTGGTTATCCACACGGAATTCGCGAACCATCTGCAGGGTCTTGGCCAGGGTCTGGCCGGCTTCCAGGGCCCGCAGGGTAGCAAGCTGGATCGCCACGCCGTCGGCCATCGGGTCGGTGAACGGCATGCCCAGTTCGATCACATCGGCACCCGCTGCCGGCAGGCCCTTGAGGATCTGCAGCGAAGCCTCATAGCCGGGGTCGCCAGCCGTGACGAAGGTGACCAGCGCGGAGCGGCCTTCGGCCTTCAGTTCGGCGAAGCGTTGTTCAAGACGGCTCATGCCTGTTTCTCCTGGGCTGCCATGTGGTTCATCACGGTTTGCATGTCTTTGTCGCCGCGGCCGGACAGGCAGATCACCATCAGGTGATCCTTGGGCAGTTTCGGTGCGCGCTTGATCGCTTCGGCCAAGGCATGGGAGCTTTCCAGAGCCGGAATGATGCCTTCCAGGCGGCAGGTGGCATGGAACGCATCCAGTGCTTCGTCGTCGGTGATGCTGACGTACTCGACGCGCTTCACTTCGTGCAGGTAGGCGTGCTCAGGGCCGATGCCCGGGTAGTCGAGGCCAGCGGAAATCGAGTGGGCGTCGGTGATCTGGCCGTCCTCGTCCTGCAGCAGGTAGGTGCGGTTGCCGTGCAGCACACCCGGTACGCCGCCGTTCAGGCTGGCAGCGTGCTTGTCGGTGTGCACGCCGTGGCCGCCGGCTTCGACGCCAATTATCTGCACGCTCGGTTCTTCAAGGAATTCATGGAACAGGCCCATGGCGTTGGAGCCACCGCCGACGCAGGCGATCAGGCTGTCTGGCAGGCGGCCTTCCTTCTCTTGCAGCTGGGCGCGGGTTTCCTTGCCGATGATCGATTGGAAGTCGCGGACCATCGCCGGGTACGGATGCGGGCCGGCCACGGTGCCGATCAGGTAGAAGGTGTCTTCGACGTTGGTGACCCAGTCGCGCAGGGCTTCGTTCATGGCGTCTTTCAGGGTGCCGGTGCCAGCGGTGACCGGGACGATCTCGGCGCCCAGCAGCTTCATGCGGAACACGTTGGCCTGCTGGCGCTCGATGTCGGTGGCGCCCATGTAGATCACGCAAGGCAGGCCGAAGCGCGCCGCTACGGTGGCGGTGGCCACGCCGTGCATGCCAGCGCCGGTTTCGGCGATCAGGCGCTTCTTGCCCATGCGCTTGGCCAGCAACACTTGGCCAATGCAGTTGTTCACCTTGTGCGCGCCGGTGTGGTTGAGTTCTTCACGCTTGAAGAAGATCTTCGCGCCACCACAGTGCTCGGTCAGGCGTTCGGCGAAATACAGCGGGTTCGGTCGGCCGATGTAGTCGCGTTGGAAGTAGGCCAGTTCCTCGAGGAACTTCGGGTCGGCCTTGGCTGCTTCGTATTCACGGGCCAGGTCGAGCACCAGCGGCATCAACGTTTCAGCCACATAGCGGCCACCGAACGAGCCGAACAGGCCGTTGGCATCCGGGCCGGGGCGGTATTGGGACTGGGTCATGGGTCGCTCCAGGGCGTGATCAATGAGTGATGGGCTTTACTGTAACCACGGCAAGCCCGGCTGAAAACCGATAAGATTGCGCAAACTTGTCAGAAAAACTCACAGGTAAAATGGCCCACGACCTCCCTCCCCTCAACGCCCTGCGCGCCTTTGAGGCCACTGCCAGGCTCAACAGCGTCAGCCAGGCGGCCGAAGCGCTGCACGTTACCCATGGCGCTGTCAGCCGGCAGATCAAGGTGCTTGAAGGACACCTGGGCGTGGCCCTGTTCGTCAAGGACGGGCGTGGCATCAAACTCACAGATGCCGGCATGCGCCTGCGCGACGCCAGCGGCGAGGCATTCGACCGCTTGCGCAGCGTATGCGCCGAGGTGAGCCGGGATGTCAGCGAGGCACCGTTCGTGCTGGGCTGCTCCGGTAGCCTGCTGGCGCGCTGGTTCATCCCCCGCCTGGGGCGGTTGAAGGCTGACCTGCCGGAGCTGCGCCTGCATCTGTCAGCGGGTGAAGGTGACCTCGATCCACGCCGCCCCGGGCTGGATGCGTTGCTGGTATATGCCGAACCGCCTTGGCCAGCGGATATGCAGGTCCACGTGCTGGCACAGGAGCGTATCGGCCCGGTGCTGAGCCCGCACTTCGCCGGCTTCGACCGCTTGCAAGCGGCACCTGCCAGAGCCTTGCTGGACGAAGCCCTGCTGCATACCACCTCGCGCCCCCAGGCCTGGCCCACCTGGGCTTCTGAGCAGGGCATCGAGGCTGGCGCTTTGAAGTATGGTCAGGCGTTCGAACACCTGTATTACTTGCTGGAGGCGGCTGTCGCCGGCTTGGGGGTGGCGATCGCCCCACAACCCTTGGTTGCCGACGATCTGCGAGCCGGGCGTTTGAGTGCACCCTGGGGCTTTTCGCCGACGCCGGCCGCGTTGGCGTTGTGGGTGCCTCGGCGCGCCGCGGATGGGCGCGCCGAGCAACTGGCGCAGTGGCTACGTGCCGAGCTGGCCAGGCAGAGCGCTTAGTTGCGCTTGCACAGCAGGTACGCTGCCAACAGGCCAAGTGCACCGATGGCAACGCCTGCAGTGGTGTACGGGTGCTCCTGGGCGTAGTCGCGGGTGGCGATTCCGGTCTGGCGGGTGCGCTCCTTCACTTCCTCATAGGCATCGCTGATCAGGCTGCGCGAATGGCGCAGCGCGCTTTCGGCATTGCTGCGCATCGCCTTCACTGACTTCTGGGTTTCCTCGGACGCATCGTGCTTCAGGTTCTCCAGGCTTTTCAGCAGGCTTTCAATCTCCGCTTCCATGCTCTCCAGGGACGTTTTACGCAGCGAGTTGCGGGGCATGTTGACTCTCCTTTGCAGTATGGACTGTAAGGTTTGCGACTCCTGAGCGGCTGGAAAGTGCGATCGAACTTTACCGAACGGCAGCAGCTCGCAGGTAAACCGGGCTTGCACTGCTAGGCTCATTATCACTGTCACCAAGGAGAGCGTTCATGACCGATCATCACACTTACAAGAAGATCGAGCTGGTGGGTTCGTCGCCCACCAGCATCGAAGAAGCGATCAACAATGCATTGGCCGAAGCCGGCAAGAGCATCAAGCATCTGGAATGGTTCGAAGTGGTCGATACCCGTGGCCACATCCGCGACAACAAGGCGGCGCACTTCCAGGTCACGCTGAAGGTTGGCTTCCGCATCGCCAACAGCTGAAACATTACTGGGCTGGAATAGCCCGGCGTGGTGGCGTTATAACACCGAAGGGCGCCTTGGCGGCGCCCTTCTGGTCTTTCTCATCTGTACAAGGAACGCGATCGATGAAGAAACTGATGCTGGCGGTGGGTTTGATGGTACTGGCCGGTGGGGCAATGGCCGCTGGCAAACCCTGTGAGGAGCTCAAGGCCGAGATCGCCTCGAAGCTCGATGCCAAGGGTGTAAAGAATTACGAGCTGGAAATTGTCGACAAGGAAAAGGTGGCAGGGAAAGACGTTGGCACTTGCGAGGCGGGCAAGAAGAAAATTGTCTACAACCGCAAGTAAGGTGTTGGCTTCTTCGCGGCTAAAGCCGCTCCCACAGGTACTGCGCAGACCTTGAAGGCAATGCTGCCCTGCAGGAGCGGCTTTAGCCGCGAAGAAGTTCACTCGCCCTTGAGGGCCTGCGCCAGGAGCTCATAGGACCGAATCCGGTCGGCATGCTCGTACAAATCACAGGTAAAGATCAGCTCATCCGCCCCGGTCTGCTCCAGCAGCACTTCCACCTTGGCCCGCACCTTCTGCGGGCTGCCGATCATCGCCAGGCCGAGGAAACTTGCCACGGCATCGCGCTCATGGGGGAGCCATAGCCCGTCCATGCTCGGTACAGGCGGTTTCTGCATCAGGCTCTGGCCACGGATCAGCGCCAGGATGCGCTGATACACCGAGGTAGCCAGGTATTCGGCCTTTTCGTCGGTTTCCGCCACCACCATCGGAATCCCCAGCATCACATAGGGCTTGTCCAGCGTGGTCGACGGCTTGAAGTGGTCGCGATAGATGCGGATCGCCTCGTGCATGTAGCGCGGCGCGAAATGCGAGGCAAAGGCGTACGGCATGCCGCGCATGCCGGCCAGTTGGGCGCTGAACAGGCTCGAACCGAGCAACCACAGTGGCACGTCGGTGTCATGGCCGGGCACAGCGATCACTTTTTGATCATCGGTGCGCGGGCCAAGGTAGCGCGAAAGTTCCTCGACATCATCCGGGAAGTCATCGGCGCTGCCGGCGCGGTCACGGCGCAGGGCGTAGGCGGTCATCTGGTCGGAACCTGGCGCCCGGCCCAGGCCCAGGTCAATTCGCCCCGGATACAGGCTGGCCAAAGTGCCGAACTGCTCGGCGATCACCAGCGGCGCATGGTTGGGCAGCATGATGCCGCCGGAGCCGACGCGAATGGTCGACGTGCCGCCGGCAAGGTAGCCGATCAGCACCGAGGTGGCCGAGCTGGCGATGCCGTCCATGTTGTGGTGTTCGGCCACCCAGAAGCGGTTGTAGCCGAACCGCTCGACATGCCGGGCCAGGTCCAGCGAGTTGTGCAACGATTGCGCCGGGCCTTGGTCGGCGCGCACCGGCACCAGGTCGAGGGTGGATATCTTCAGGTCACGCAGTTGCGTCATTGGAGCCTCCGCAAGAGTGGTTGGCCCGGAGGCCTTTCAGACTCTGTATGGGCACATTCCCCGGATTCAATGCTCACGGTGCGATTGCACTGAACTTGGTGTAGGACGCTGGCCTCGAAAACCTAGGTAAATCACCCTAGACCCGGAGGCATCATGAAAAAGACAGCATCGGCGATCTGGCAAGGCGGCCTGAAGGATGGCAAAGGCCTGCTTTCCACCGAAAGCGGCGCCCTCAAGCAGAACCCTTATGGTTTCAACACCCGTTTCGAGGGGGCGCCGGGGACCAATCCGGAAGAGCTGATCGGCGCAGCCCATGCCGGTTGCTTCTCGATGGCGCTGTCGATGATGCTCGGCGAGGCAGGGTTCACCGCCGAACGCATCGACACCACCGCCGAAGTCACGCTGGACAAACAACCCGACGGCTTTGCCATCACCGCCGTGCACCTGATCCTCAAAGCCAAGGTGCCCGGTGCCGATGAGGCGCAGTTCCTCGAAATCGCCAACAAGGCCAAGGCGGGTTGCCCGGTGTCGAAGGTGCTAAACGCGAAGATCAGCCTGGACGCTGCATTGGTGGGCTAGGCGGCGCAACGGTGGCGGTTTGCTGTAGTCTAAACAGCGTCGGCAGCGCTGCTGCCATACCAGGAGCCGTTCCATGATCCGCGTAGCAATCGCCATGCTGGCTTCGCTTGTGGCCACTTCTGCATTGGCGGCGGTAAAACCGTGCGAAGAACTCAAGGCGGAGATCGAAGCCAAGATCCAGGCCCAGGGTGTGACGTCCTACACGCTGGAAATCGTGCCCAACAGTGAGGTCAAGGATCAGAACATGATCGTCGGCACCTGTGATGGCGGGACGAAGAAGATCATTTACCAGAAGAATGATCGATAAATGATTGGGGCCGCGATGCGGCCCCAATGCTTACGGGATGCAGAACACGTCGCTCGGCTCGTTCACCACCACCTTGCGGCTGGCGTCGTAGAGCAGCACCTGTGGGTCCATCACCGGAGCCCGCGCCTCCAGGCGATAACGCTCACCGGCCTTGAAGTCGTCGAAGCGCACCGTCAGGTAGCAGGTCCGTTCCTTGGGGCTGGTCAGCATGCCGCCGGCATAGATTTCATAGTCGAACCGCACCACCAGTTCATGCTTGCCTGGGGTCAGCTGGAAGTAGCGGCCGTCGTCCAGGCGCTGGCCGTCAAGGCGGTCGGCCATGAGTATGCGGCCAGGGGTCACGGTGTAGAGGTCGACCCAGGCCTTGGCGGGGTCGACGGGCGGCAAGGGGCTGGCGCAGGCCCCCAGGGCACTGAGAGCGATCAGCATCATGGGCTGGCGCATGGCAAAACTCCCACTCGCGATACACGAGTTACAAGCATAGCGCCGTTTGTGCGTTTCAGGTGCGTTGGCAACCCGCTGGCAGGCCCTGCCCGAGCAGTTTCTGCTGGTGGTCGTACAGCTTGATCCAGGGGCGGAAGCCAATGCTGCCGGCTTGCAGCTGGTAGCGCTGCCCGGCGCTGAAGTCCTTGAAGGTCAGCTTGACCTGGCAATCACGCCACAATGGCGCGTCGACCGGGCCGATATTGCTCGGCGCGACCGGGAACTGATAGCGCACGGTCAGCTCATGGCTGCCGGGCGGCACCTCGAAATAGCGAGTGTCAGCCCAGTCGCGCTCGTCCACCTGCTTGGCGTCCAGCGAGGCTTCGCCATAGGGGGTCAGGTCGACCCAGGCCAGATTCGGGTCTGGTTCCGGCAGGGTTGAACAGGCAGTAAGCAGCAGTAGTGAGCCGGTGACGAACAGTGCACGCATGGCGAAACTCCCCCTCGGCGAGATAGTCTTGGAGCGCATTGGCCATGAGCAGGTTGGATAGCCCCGGATGGATCTCTTTGTTCTTCTCAAGCGCTCAGGCCCTGGGCCACTCGACTGTGTTTTCAGGCGTTTGGTTCCCCTGCTGTGTGCCTTTCTGCTGAACGGTTGCAGCACCGTGGGCTATTACGGCCAACTGGCCGAAGGCCAATTGCAGCTGCTGCGGGCGCGCCAGCCTGTGGACCAAGTGATCGCCGACCCGGCCAGCAGCCCGCAATTGCGGGCTCGCCTCGCCCATGCCGAGGCAGCGCGGGTTTTTGCCAGCGATCAGCTGAAACTGCCTGATAACCGAAGCTATCGGCTCTACGCTGATCTGCACCGCCCCTACGTAGTGTGGAATGTGTTCGCCACACCTGAGCTGTCGCTGCAGCCAGTGACGCACTGTTTCCCCATTGCCGGCTGCGTCGCTTACCGCGGCTACTACCGCCAGGGTGCGGCCCGTGGTGCGGCGGCGTTGATGCGCCAGCAAGGCCTGGACGTCTACGTGAGCGGTGTCGAAGCCTATTCGACGCTGGGCTGGTTCGATGACCCGATTCTGTCTTCGATGGTCGGCTGGGGGGATGAGCGGCTGGCCACGCTGATTTTCCATGAGTTGGCTCATCAGCAGTTTTACGTGCAGGACGACACCGAATTCAACGAGTCGTTTGCCACCTTCGTCGAACAGGAGGGCACGCGGCAATGGCGCGCAGCCCGTGGGCTTGCGCTGGTCGGCGAGTATCAGTCGCAGCAGAGCGAACAGTTCACCCGGTTGGTGCTGGCCAGCCGCGAGCGGTTGCAGGCGATTTATGCAGGGCCCTTGGACGATGCGCACAAACGGGCGGCCAAGCAGGCTGAATTCGAGCGCTTGCGCAGTGAGTACAAGCAGCTGAGGGACAGCCAGTGGAACGGAGACAAGCGCTATGACGCCTGGATCTATGCGCCCTTGAGCAATGCCAAGCTGCTGCCGTTCGGGCTTTATGACCAGTGGGTGCCGGCGTTTGCGGCCCTGTTCCGGGAGGTGGGTGGGGATTGGGCGCGATTTTATGAGCGGGTCGAGCAGCTTGGGCGGTTGCAGGTTGCGCAGAGGAAGGCGCAGCTGCAGCGGTTGATGTGAGCCTGTGAGATTTTGGAGCCGCTTTGCGGCCCTTTCGCGACACAAGGCCGCTGCTACAGGAAGCATGCGATCCCTTGTGGGAGCGGCCTTGTGTCGCGAAAGGGCTGCGCAGCAGCCCCCATGGCCCTCAAACCTTGCAGAAGGCTTGATGCAACTCGGCCACCGTAGCGAAATGGAAGGCCGGCGCCTCGGCCACCAGCTCTTCCTGGCTACCAAACCCATACCCCACCGCCACCGCCTGCAAGCCATTGCTGCGCGCACCGATCAGGTCATGTTTACGGTCGCCGATCATCAGCGTCTGTGCCGGATCCAGCCCTTCCTCATCCAGCAGGTGGCGGATCAGCTCGACCTTGTTGGTCCGCGTGCCATCCAGTTCGCTGCCATAGATCACCTTGAAATGGTGATCGAACGCGAAATGCCGGGCAATTTCCCGTGCGAATTCCCAGGGTTTGGAAGTGGCGATATACAGCGTCCGGCCTTGGCCATTCAGGGCTTCGAGCAGCTCAGGCACGCCTTCGAACACCAGGTTCTCGTACAAGCCAGTGACGCGGAAACGCTCCCGGTAGAAGTTCACCGCTTCCCACGCCTTGGCTTCATCGAAGCTGTAGAACTGCATGAAGGCCTGTAGCAGTGGCGGGCCGATGAAGTGTTCCAGGCGGGTCAGGTCAGGCTCGTCGATGCCCAGCTTGGCCAAGGCGTACTGGATCGAGCGGGTGATGCCCAGGCGCGGGTCGGTCAAGGTGCCGTCGAGGTCGAAGAGGATATTCTGCTGGTGCATGTAATGGGTTCCACTTGAAATCGTGCGTGGCCGTGTTCGCGGGTCTACCGCGAAGACGGTCATTCAGGTTGGTCGTAGCCTTCGGCCAGGTGCTGGTCCTTGAGCTTGACGTAGTTGCCGGCACTGTAGGGGAAGAAGGCATGCTCCTGATCGTTCAACGGGCGCACCTGCTTCACCGGGCTGCCCATGTACAGGTAGCCGCTGACCAGGCGCTTGCCTGGCGGCACCAGGCTGCCGGCACCGATGATCACTTCGTCTTCGACGATGGCGCCATCCATGATCGTGCTGCCCATGCCGACCAGGATGCGGTTGCCCAGGGTGCAGCCATGCAGCATGACCTTGTGACCAATGGTCACCTCGTCGCCGATGATCAGCGGGAAGCCGTCGGGGTTGAACGGGCCTGCGTGGGTGATGTGCAGCACGCTGCCGTCCTGCACGCTGGTGCGCGCGCCGATGCGGATGCGGTGCATGTCGCCGCGGATCACCGTCAGCGGCCAGACAGAGCTGTCCTCGCCGATCTCGACGTCGCCGAGGACCACCGCCGAACGGTCGACAAACGCCCTGGGTCCCACTTTCGGAGTGTGTTGCTGGAAGCTGCGGATGGCCATGATAGCGTCTCTCATCTGTACCGATAGGCAGGCTGCCTGCTGCGGTCGGCGTCGATTGTAATTAAGATGGGGCAGTGTTTCTTCTGCCAAGGTATCCAAACCGTGAGTGCGAACAACCCACTTCTGCAGTCCTACGATCTGCCGCCCTTCTCGCAAATCCGTGCCGAACACGTGTTGCCGGCGATCGAAGCGATCCTGGCCGACAACCGTAAAGCCATTGCCGAGATCCTCGAACAGCAGGGCGACAAACCGACCTGGGCCGGCCTGGTGCTGGCCATGGACGAACTGAACGACCGTCTGGCTGCCGCCTGGAGCCCGGTCAGTCACCTCAATGCGGTGTGCAACAGCCAGGAGCTGCGCGAGGCCTATGAGGCCTGCCTGCCAGCGCTGAGCGCCTACTCTACCGAACTGGGCCAGAACCGTGCGTTGTTCGAAGCCTATCAGGCACTGGCCAACAGCCCGGAGGCCGCTGGCTTCGACGTGGCGCAGAAGACTATCCTCGACCACGCTCTGCGTGACTTCCGCCTGTCGGGTATCGATCTGCCGGCTGACCAGCAACAGCGTTATGCCGAGGTGCAGAGCAAGTTGAGCGAGCTGGGCAGTCGCTTCTCCAACCAGCTGCTTGACGCCACCCAGGCCTGGACCAAGCACGTCACCGATGAAGCCGCACTGGCCGGTCTGACTGACTCTGCCAAGGCGCAGATGGCCGCTGCCGCCCAGGCCAAGGGCCTCGACGGCTGGCTGATCACCCTGGAGTTCCCCAGCTACTACGCGGTGATGACCTACGCCAGCGACCGCGCCCTGCGTGAAGAACTGTACGCGGCCTACTGCACCCGTGCCTCCGACCAAGGCCCGAACGCCGGCCAGTTCGACAACGGCCCGGTGATGCAGCAGATCCTCGACCTGCGCCAGGAACTGGCTGGGCTGCTGGGCTACAAGAATTACGCCGAGCTGAGCCTGGCGACCAAGATGGCCGAGTCCAGCGACCAGGTGCTGAGTTTCCTGCGCGACCTGGCCAGGCGTTCCAAGCCGTTTGCCGCCCAGGACCTGGAGCAGCTCAAGGCCTACGCCGCCGAGCAGGGCTGCCCTGAACTGGCCAGCTGGGACGCCGGTTATTTCGGCGAGAAGCTGCGCGAGCAGCGTTACAGCGTGTCGCAGGAGACCCTGCGTGCCTACTTCCCGATCGACAAGGTGCTCAGCGGCCTCTTCAGCATCGTCCAGCGCCTGTACGGCATTGAAATCGCCGAACTCAAAGGCTTCGACAGCTGGCACCCGGACGTGCGCCTGTTCGAGATCAAGGAAAACGGCCAGCACGTCGGCCGCTTCTTCTTCGACCTCTATGCCCGCGCCAACAAGCGTGGCGGTGCCTGGATGGACGGCGCCCGTGACCGTCGCCGTACAGCAGGCGGCGAGCTGCAGAGCCCGGTAGCCAACCTGGTGTGCAACTTCACCCCGGCCGCGCCTGGCAAGCCTGCGCTGCTGACCCATGATGAGGTCACCACGCTGTTCCACGAGTTCGGTCACGGCCTGCACCATATGCTGACCCGCATCGAGCATGCCGGTGTGTCCGGCATCAATGGCGTGGCCTGGGACGCGGTCGAGCTACCGAGCCAGTTCATGGAGAACTGGTGCTGGGAGCCTGAAGGCCTGGCGTTGATCTCCAGCCACTACGAAACCGGCGCGGCCCTGCCTCAGGACCTGCTGGACAAGATGCTCGCCGCGAAAAACTTCCAATCGGGCATGATGATGGTGCGCCAGCTGGAGTTCTCGCTGTTCGATTTCGAGCTGCACGCCAGCCACGGTGACGGGCGCAGCGTGCTGCAGGTACTTGAAGGCGTACGCGACGAGGTTTCGGTGATGCGCCCACCGGCCTACAACCGTTTCCCCAATAGCTTCGCGCACATCTTCGCTGGCGGTTATGCGGCGGGCTACTACAGCTACAAGTGGGCTGAAGTGCTGTCGGCCGATGCCTTCTCGCGCTTCGAGGAAGAAGGCGTGCTGAATGCCGAGACCGGCCGGGCGTTCCGTGAAGCGATCCTGGCCCGCGGCGGTTCGCGCGAACCCATGGAGCTGTTCGTGGACTTCCGTGGGCGTGAACCTTCCATCGATGCATTGCTGCGCCACAGCGGCCTTACCGAGGCTGCGGCGGCATGAGCGAGGTAGCTGTGAACAAGACCAAGAAGCGCTTCATCGCCGGGGCGGTATGCCCGGCTTGCAGTGAGCCCGACAAGCTGATGATGTGGAGCGAAGACGACGTGCCGCATCGCGAGTGCGTGGCCTGTGGCTTCACCGACACCCTCAACGAGCAGGGCCTGTCGGTGCCCAAGGAACTCGGTACGCGGGTCAACCAGCTGGCGCCCAAGGCGGCGCCAGCCAAGGTTCAGACCGTGCAGTTCTTTCCTAACCCGAAGCTGAAGAAACCTGCTGAGTGAAGCCGCCGTGCTGCCCGGGCCTTTGTGGCTCGGGCAGATGCTTGGGTGGTGGATAGTCAGGCCACTCGTCTGCCGCTGGCCATGCAAGCTCGCCTGCTCCTCAATTCGAGCAAGGCGGTGCTTCATGGACAATCCTTTGCTGCAAGACAGCGCAACTCCAATCGATTACCCATCGATCACGCTGCAGAACATGCACGAAGCCTTTGACCATGTGTTGCAGGCTCACGCGCAAGGGATCGAGCGGATCATCGCCGACCAGCAGCTATTGCTCACCTGGGGTGACCTGGTACTGGCCGTGGATGGGGTGTGAGGCACTGACCAGAGGTGCTGGAAAGATCGCTGCACACAATATACTGTATATGGATACAGTATCGGGGTGAGCAATGATTCCTCCAGCAGCGCAGAAGGGCCGTGGCACGGCGCATAATCCGCACAACCGGTTCGCGCCGAGCCATTCGGTGGCCGAGGATGACGGTTGGTATCAGGAAGTACCGCAGACGCAGGGTACCGAGGTACGGATTGAAACAGCAAAGTCGGTCATCAGCCGCAACACCTCACCGGACCTGCCCTTCGACCGTTCCATCAATCCCTACCGAGGTTGCGAGCATGGCTGCATCTACTGCTATGCCCGCCCTTCGCATGCCTACTGGGATCTCTCCCCTGGCCTGGATTTCGAGACCAAGCTGATAGCCAAGACCAATGCCGCCGAGGTGCTTGCACAGCAGTTGAGCAAACCGGGCTACGTCTGTGCGCCGATCAACCTGGGCTCCAACACCGACCCCTATCAGCCCATCGAGCGTGAGCAACAGCTGACACGAAGGGTGTTGGAAGTGCTGTTGCGTTTTCGCCATCCGGTGACCATCGTCACCAAGGGCGCGCTGGTTTTGCGCGACCTCGACCTGCTGGCGGACATGGCCAGGCAACGCTTGGCACGGGTGATGATCAGCCTCACTACCCTGGACGACGACCTCAAGCGGGTGCTTGAGCCCCGCGCAGCTTCACCCAAGGCCAGGTTGCGCGCCATCCGCGTCTTGCGCGAAGCCGGTGTGCCGGTAGGTGTCTTGTGCTCGCCGATAATTCCGATGATCAACGACAGCGAACTGGAGCACTTGCTGGAGGCTGCCAAGGAGGCGGGTGCACAGAGCGCCGCCTACATGATGCTGCGCCTGCCGCTGGAAGTGGCGCCATTGTTCGAGCAGTGGCTGCAGGACCATTACCCGCAACGCGCGGCCCATGTGCTGAGCCTGATACGCCAGAGCCGAGGTGGCGAATTGTATGACAGCCGCTTTGGTGCACGGATGCGTGGCGAAGGAGTCTTTGCCGAATTGCTCGCACAACGTTTTGCCAAGGCGATGAAGCGCCTGGACTTTGCCGGGCGCGAGGCACAGGCCCTTGACTGCTCGGCGTTCTGCCCGCCGGGCGGGCAAATGGCGCTGTTCTGATGCCAAGGGCCATCCCCAGCTCAGCTAATCCGAGATAATAATTGTGCTAATGGCGCTTGGCAGTTGATGCTTTTTTGCTATTATTCAGATCCCGCCTTTTCGATCTGGAACACCCGTTCTAGAGCCTCCGAATTAAGTTTCAGTTAAGTTTTCCCCGCTAGCGTAGGAATCCAGTCAACGAAGACTGTGATCTATCGCTCGTGCGTGTCATCTAAATCTGCGCATAGCCAGAATCTTTCACCGGTAAAATGGATTTACCTACACACCGTCAAGAGGATGAATCATGCCCGTAAAGGACCCATCCAAGGTCGTTCCGCAAGCTCCAGCGGAGAGCGCCGATGCCGCCCTGAAGCACATCGTCGACGGCTTCCTGCGCTTTCACCATGACGTCTTCCCTGAGCAGCAGGAGCTGTTCAAGAAGCTCGCCACCGCGCAAACCCCGCGCGCCATGTTCATCACCTGTGCCGACTCGCGTATCGTTCCCGAGCTGATTACCCAGAGCTCGCCGGGCGACCTGTTCGTGACCCGTAACGTCGGTAACGTAGTGCCGCCTTACGGCCAGATGAACGGCGGCGTTTCCAGCGCGATCGAGTACGCCGTGCTGGCGCTGAAAGTGCACCACATCATCGTCTGCGGCCACTCCGACTGCGGCGCCATGCGGGCCGTGCTGAACCCGCAGTCGCTGACCAAGATGCCAACGGTTTCCGCCTGGTTGCGTCACGCCGAAGTGGCCCGCACCGTGGTCGAGAACAACTGCTCGTGCGGTAGCGAGCACGAAACCATGCAGGTGTTGACCAAGGAAAACGTCATCGCCCAGCTGCATCACCTGCGTACCCATCCGTCGGTGGCTTCGCGCCTGGCAGCGGGTGAGTTGTTCATCCATGGCTGGGTGTACGACATCGAGACCAGCAAGATCGAGGCCTACGACGCAGCCAGTGACAGCTTCATGCCACTGACCGCAGGCGAGCCCGTGCCCTGCGCTACTCCGAGAGGCCGCTACTAAGCGACCCGTCCACAGCTGAACCTTGAATAGCCGGCTGCACCCATCGCGGGTGTGGCGCGGCCTTCGGCTGCCTTGAAAATGCCCTGACTGCCCTGCCGGCGAACGCGCTGGCGGCTCGCGCCTGCGCGCTCGTCAGGGACCACATGTGCCCACGGCCAGGGGAATGGCCGTGCGACAGAGAAAGGAGAACGATGGTGAACATGACACAGTTGAAAGCGGCCCTGCCGCGCGAGTTGCTGGCGTCGGTGGTGGTCTTCCTGGTCGCCCTGCCTTTATGCATGGGTATTGCGATTGCCTCAGGCATGCCGCCGGCCAAGGGGCTGATCACCGGTATCATCGGCGGCGTTGTGGTCGGCTTCCTGGCGGGTTCGCCGCTGCAAGTCAGCGGCCCGGCAGCCGGCCTGGCGGTGCTGGTGTTCGAGCTGGTGCGTCAACATGGCATGGCGATGCTCGGGCCTATCCTGCTACTCGCCGGGATTCTGCAATTGCTGGCTGGGCGCTTGCGCCTGGGGTGCTGGTTCCGTGTCACGGCGCCCGCCGTGGTGTACGGCATGCTCGCCGGTATTGGAGTATTGATCGTATTGTCGCAGGTGCACGTGATGTTCGACACGGCGCCACAGCCGTCGGGCCTGCAGAACCTCCTGGAGTTCCCATCCACCGTGGCTGCGGCCCTGCCCGAGGAAAGCACCGGCTCCGGCTGGATGGCTGGCGCGCTGGGGTTGGGCACGATTGCCATCATGTGGGGGTGGGAGCGCCTGCGACCGCAGAAGTTGCGCTTCGTGCCGGGTGCCTTGCTGGGCGTGACGGCGATGACCGCGATTGCCATGTGGCTGGCGCTGCCGGTGAATCGGGTGCAAGTACCGGCAGACCTGTCCGAAGCCATCGACTGGATACGTCCGGACGACCTGCTGAAGCTTGCTGATCCGACTTTGCTGGTGGCGGCATTCGCCTTGGCCTTCATCGCCAGTGCCGAGACGCTGCTGTCGGCAGCCGCTGTGGACCGCATGCACAGCGGCCAACGCTCGGACTTCGACCGTGAACTGTCGGCGCAGGGTATCGGCAACATGCTCTGTGGTGTACTCGGCGCCCTGCCGATGACCGGCGTGATCGTGCGTAGTTCGGCCAACGTCCAGGCAGGCGCGCAAACCCGTGCCTCGGCGATCCTGCATGGCCTGTGGTTGCTGGCGTTCGTGGTGGTGCTGAGCAGCGTGCTGCAGCAGATTCCGGTGGCGAGCCTGGCGGGTGTGCTGGTGTACACCGGCATCAAACTGGTCGATTTCAAGGCACTGCGAGGCCTGAGCCGCTATGGTCGGATGCCGATGTTCACCTACGTGGCGACTGCCATGGCGATCATTTTCACCGACCTGTTGACGGGGGTGCTGCTGGGCTTCGCCCTGACACTGCTGAAGCTGGCGTTCAAGGCCGCGCGCCTGAAAATCTGCCTCGTCCAGCTCGAGCCCCGCGGCCATATGGAGTTGCGCCTGAGCGGGTCGGCTACGTTCCTCAAGGTACCGGCGCTGACCCAGGTACTTGATAGCGTGCCTGCCGGCTCCACCCTGCATGTTCCGCTGGCCAACCTGACCTACATCGACCATTCATGCCTGGAACTGCTGGAGGATTGGAGCAAGACCAGCGGTTCTACCCTGCGTATCGAGCAGCGAGGCCTCAAGCGCAGGGTGGAGGGCCGCTTGCGCAGCGTTGTTGGCACCTGAGGTCAGCGCTTGACCTCGACCATCTCCGGCGCACCCGGCCATGTACCTGTCAGGTTCACGGTGCGGGTGCCGCCCAGCCACTCGCTGGCGGGCGTGTTCCACTTCATCGACTTGCGGGTGTTGGAGCCGATGTTGATGAACTCCGCCGTCAATACCATCTGGGTGGCGGTCAGGGGAATTTCCCCGAAGCTGGCCGAGCTTCCGCCGATCACCGTCCTGGACTCTTCGATCGGGCCTTCGGGGGTCTGGTAGGACAGTGTGAGCTTGGTGGTGTAGGTGGTAAAGGATGACGCCTTGCTATCCACCAGCAAGTTCAGCACACCGACCTTGCCGATCCAGCTGGGGATCAATACTCGGCTGCCTGCGAACGAGGCAAAGGTATAGGCGACAGGCATTGGTTCGGTTGCCACCTCACCGCTTTTTGCCGGCAATGTATGCATCTCGACTTCACTGGAGTTGCTGGTGAACACATAGCTCGCCTTGCCACTGCCGTTGATGCCGTCTTCACCAAGCAGGCGGTTGAGCCCGCTTGCGCTACCGGAGACGGTGAAGCTGGCTTTGCCCTTCTTTGCCACCGCATTCAGGCCACTGCTGGCGTAGATGACCGAGGTCACCACGCCGAAACCTTCGGAGATGCCAGTGCTGGTCGCCATGTTCAACTTGCGCGCCTGGCTGAGCAGCCAATCGTACTGATCGGCTAGGATGGCAAGGTTGCTGATGGTGTGCTCGCCACTGATCGCGAATTCCGAGGTAATGGAATTCTCCTTGTCGAACGTCCATTCCAGCGCGGCCTCGGGTTTGACTTCGGTACCTGTGCTCGGGTCCAGGATCATCCCGCTGACATTGGCGTTGATGCGGTTGCACGTCACGCCAGACGATTTGAAATCCCACTTGCGGCTTTGCTGGCTCTTGCTGAGCTCGACGCCGGGGAGGCAATCGACGGCCAGCTTGAAGTCGCCGGTGTCAGCGTCGATGATGCCGACCGCGCCTGGCTTGATGGACGGATTGAGGCCCCAGTTGCCCCATATCGTTGGATAGGTTCCGCGCAGCAGGTCCGTAAAAACCCTGTTTCTTTTGATCGTCATTGTCATCACCTGTATGGAAAAGGGCCGCCCTGAGGCGGCCCGATGACAGTAATGATCGAAGGCGGGGCGCAGCAGCGGGAGCATTTTCCTCGCGCTGCAGATCAGGCGCTGGCCTGACCGAACTCCACGTTCAGCTGGCGCGACAGGCAAGGCCAGCGTTTCCAGGCTTCACCGGTTTGTGGGCTGCTCAGCGTTTCACGGTAGGCTTCCACCGACTCTGCGGCGAAGCTTTCGTCGTCCAGCATCTCCTCCACCGAATGATGCACCACCTCATCCAGCTGGTTGGCGAAGGTTTCGCCGATCAGTTGGTGGGCAATGAGGTTGGCCACCGTGGTATCGACCGGGATCAGGGGTTGCTGGAAGTGGCGGATGTACAGGTCGTTGACCTCCTCTACCAGACGGTGCGCCAGGTAGGCTTCATCCAGCAGGCAGTCGAGGCCGACCTGCCCCTGCATCACGCTTGGCGGCTGCAGGAAATAGGCTTCGGCAATTTTCAGCACAGGTTTGATCTGCGACTCGATCCCGGCTTCGCGCGCCACAGTGTGGGCGGCTTCCAGCAGTTCCGGGACCTGATCGATGTACGCGCTGACGAAGCGCGCCAAAGTACCCTGGGCGTCCTGCTCAGGCAGTTGGATCGAGGGGTGCAGGTGAGGCAGTTGCAGCTCGAGACGCTTTTTCAGTTGGCCGGTGCGGCTTTCATGATCGTGGGCTTGGCTAATCTGCTCGCGTACAGCAGCGATGTTCATGACAACTCCAGGGACAAGACGTTTCAAACGGAAGACACTAAGTTAGCTCGGTATACAGAATACCTAAGACGCATTTGTTATAAATTCCGCAAACGTGTGCGCAGTTCGGCATATGCGGTAGCCACTATTTTGCCATAGCCGCTCAAGCCCGGGCTTTTGCTCGGGTTTCAGTGTTTCTTGAGGTTGATTTCACCCGCGTCGTTGCGTGCCATTGGTCGCTGTCTATACTCCGGTTGAAAGTGATTCGTTGATGAGGCCCGACTGCTTTTTTGCAGGGGCTCGGTCGTCGAAGCCAGGCAGTCTTGACCGCCGTTCCCTCTTGCCGCAGGCCATGCCTCCGGGACTACAAGAACGAGAAGGGGAACCCGCAATGATGCGACATCCACCTGTCTGGATGGGCCTGCTGTTGTGGTCGGTTCTTGGTCAGGCCAACGCCGCCTGGACCGTGAACATGCACCCGGGGGCGACGGAAGTCTCCAACGCCGTGTTCGACCTGCACATGACGATCTTCTGGATCTGCGTGATCATCGGCATCGTGGTATTCGGCGCGATGTTCTGGTCGATGGTCATCCACCGCCGCTCCACCGGCCAGCAGCCAGCGCATTTCCACGAGCACACCTGGGTAGAGATCCTCTGGACCATCGTACCCTTCCTGATTCTGGTAGCCATGGCCATTCCGGCCACCAAGACCCTGATCGACATTTACGACGCCAGCGAATCGGACATCGACATCCAGGTCACCGGCTACCAGTGGAAGTGGCATTACAAATACCTGGGCCAGGACGTGGAGTTCTTCAGCAACCTGGCCACGCCGGCTGATCAGATCCACAACACGGCACCCAAAGACGAGCACTACCTGCTCGAAGTCGACCAGCCGCTGGTACTGCCGGTGGGGGCCAAGGTGCGCTTCCTGGTGACCGCCGCCGACGTCATCCACTCCTGGTGGGTGCCGGCCTTCGCGGTCAAGCGCGACGCCATCCCTGGCTTCGTCAACGAAGCCTGGACCCGTATCGAGAAGCCCGGCATCTATCGCGGCCAGTGCACCGAGCTGTGCGGCAAGGACCACGGCTTCATGCCGGTGGTTGTCGAGGTCAAGTCCAAGGCCGACTACGACACCTGGCTCGGCGAGCGCAAGGCCGAGGCGGCCAAGCTCAAGGAGCTGACCAGCAAGGACTGGACCCTCGAAGAACTGGTCGAGCGTGGCGACAAGGTCTACCACACTACCTGCGTGGCCTGTCACCAGGCCGAGGGCCAGGGCCTTCCACCGATGTTCCCGGCGCTCAAGGGATCGAAAGTGGCCACCGGGCCGAAGGAAGACCATCTGGGCGTGGTGTTCCATGGCCGCCCCGGCACCGCAATGGCCGCGTTCGGCAAGCAGCTCTCGGAAGTCGACATCGCCGCCGTGGTCACCTACGAGCGCAACGCCTGGGGCAACAACAAGGGCGACATGGTCACGCCGAAGGACGTGCTGACGCTCAAGCAGGCAGAAGCCAAGTGAACCGGGTTTTGCGCGGCAATCAGTGGATTGCAGGAGACAGGACATGAGTGCAGTGATCGACGACCACGCCCACGGCCATGACCACGCCCACGGCCCGGCCAAGGGCCTGATGCGCTGGGTGCTGACCACCAACCACAAAGACATCGGCACGATGTACCTGTGGTTCGCCTTCATGATGTTCCTGCTCGGCGGCTCGTTCGCCATGGTGATTCGCGCCGAGCTGTTCCAGCCCGGGTTGCAGATCGTCGAGCCGGCGTTCTTCAACCAGATGACTACCATGCATGGCCTGATCATGGTCTTCGGCGCGGTGATGCCGGCGTTTGTCGGCCTGGCCAACTGGATGATCCCGCTGATGATCGGCGCGCCAGACATGGCCCTGCCGCGCATGAATAACTTCAGCTTCTGGCTGTTGCCAGCGGCCTTCTTGTTGCTGGTCTCGACCCTGTTCAGCCCGGGCGGCGGGCCGAACTTCGGCTGGACCTTCTACGCCCCACTGTCGACCACTTATGCGCCGGCCAGCGTCACCTTCTTCATCTTTGCCATCCACCTGATGGGTATCAGCTCGATCATGGGCGCGATCAACGTGATCGCCACCATCCTCAACCTGCGTGCCCCGGGCATGACCCTGATGAAAATGCCGCTATTCGTCTGGACCTGGCTGATCACCGCATTCCTGCTGATCGCGGTGATGCCGGTGCTGGCCGGTGTAGTGACCATGATGCTGATGGACATCCATTTCGGCACCAGCTTCTTCAGCGCCGCCGGTGGCGGTGACCCGGTGCTGTTCCAGCATGTGTTCTGGTTCTTCGGCCACCCCGAGGTGTACATCATGATCCTCCCGGCGTTCGGTGCGGTCAGCTCGATCATCCCGGCGTTCTCGCGCAAGCCACTGTTCGGCTACACCTCGATGGTCTATGCCACCGGCGCGATTGCCTTCCTGTCGTTCATCGTCTGGGCCCACCACATGTTCGTGGTCGGCATCCCGGTGGTCGGCGAGCTGTTTTTCATGTACGCCACCATGCTCATCGCCGTGCCCACCGGGGTGAAGGTGTTCAACTGGGTCAGCACCATGTGGGAGGGCTCGCTCAGCTTCGAGACACCGATGCTGTTCGCCATCGCGTTCGTCATCCTGTTCACCATCGGCGGCTTCTCCGGGTTGATGCTGGCCATCGCCCCGGCGGACTTCCAGTACCACGACACCTATTTCGTGGTGGCGCACTTCCACTATGTGCTGGTGCCCGGGGCGATCTTCGGCATCTTTGCCTCGGCTTACTACTGGCTGCCGAAATGGACTGGCCACATGTATGACGAAACCCTTGGCAAGCTGCACTTCTGGCTCTCGTTCGTCGGCATGAACATGGCCTTCTTCCCCATGCACTTCGTGGGGTTGGCCGGCATGCCGCGGCGTATCCCCGACTACAACCTGCAGTTCGCCGACTTCAACATGGTGTCGTCGATCGGCGCCTTCCTGTTCGGTACCACGCAGCTGTTGTTCCTGTTCATCGTCATCAAGTGCATCCGTGGCGGCGCACCCGCCCCGGCCAAGCCCTGGGATGGCGCCGAGGGCCTGGAATGGTCGATCCCCTCGCCAGCGCCATACCACACCTTCCAGACCCCGCCAGACGTGAAGTAGGAGCGCCGCCATGAAGGGCTCGTCGCTCAAGCGCCTGGTCACCCGCCTGCTGCTACTGACGGTGGTGATGTTCGGCTTCGGCTTTGCCCTGGTGCCGATGTATGACGTGATGTGCAAGGCCTTCGGCATCAACGGCAAGACGGGCGGGCAGTACGAGGGCAGCCAGGTCAGCGACCCGACGCGTTCGGTGCGGGTGCAGTTCATGTCGACCAACGCCAGCGACATGGTCTGGGACTTCTATTCCACCGCTGACGAGCTCGAGGTGAACCCGGGAGCGGTGAACCAGATGATCTTCATCGCGCACAACCCGACCAACCGGCCGATGAGTGCGCAAGCGATACCCAGCATCACCCCGGCCGAGGCCGCGGCGTATTTCCACAAGACCGAGTGCTTCTGCTTCACCCAGCAGGTGCTGCAGCCTGGCGAACGCATCGAGATGCCGGTGCGCTTCATCGTCGACCGCGACCTGCCGGCCAGCGTGAAACACCTGACGCTGGCCTACACCTTGTTCGACATCACTGCGCGTCACCCGCCGGTCGCCCATGCCGCGGTACAGGACGTCCAGGGCGCCCGCTGAGGGAAGGAGAACAGCAATGGCAAGTCATGAGCACTACTACGTTCCGGCGCAGAGCAAGTGGCCGATCATCGCCACCATCGGCATGTTCATCACGGTGTTCGGGCTTGGCACCTGGTTCAACGACATGAAGGCCGGCCATCCCTCGTCGCACGGGCCGCTGATCTTCTTCGTCGGTGCGCTGTTCCTGGCCTACATGCTGTTCGGCTGGTTCGGCTCGGTGGTCCGCGAGAGCCGGGCCGGGCTGTACAGCCCGCAGCTGGACCGCTCGTTCCGCTGGGGCATGAGCTGGTTCATCTTCTCGGAAGTGATGTTTTTCCTGGCCTTCTTCGGCGCGCTGTTCTACGTGCGTGTACTGGCCGGGCCCTGGTTGGGCGGTGAGGGGCACAAGGGTATCGCCCACATGCTGTGGCCGAGCTTCGAGTTCGCCTGGCCGTTGCTGCACACACCGGACCCGAAACTGTTCCCGCCGCCCAAGGAAGTGATCGACCCGTGGCACCTGCCGCTGATCAACACCATCCTGCTGGTCAGCTCCAGCGTGACCATTACCCTCGCTCACCACGCCCTGCGCCGTGACCATCGTGGGCCGCTGAAATTCTGGATGGGGCTGACCATCCTGCTGGGTGTCAGCTTCATCACGCTGCAGGCCTACGAGTACCACGAGGCCTACACCAAGCTGGGGCTGACCCTGGGCTCGGGCATCTATGGCGCGACGTTCTTCATGCTCACGGGTTTCCACGGGGCCCACGTGACCTTGGGCACGATCATCCTGATCGTGATGTTCGTGCGCATTCTGCGCGGGCACTTCAACCCCGAGAAACACTTCGGTTTCGAGGCGGCGAGTTGGTACTGGCACTTCGTCGATGTGGTGTGGGTGGGGCTATTTATCTTCGTATACGTGCTGTGAATACAGAACCCTGTGGGAGCGGGCATGCCCGCGAATGCGTCGGCACATTCAACATCGCATTCGCGGGCATGCCCGCTCCCACTGGGTCAGATGAAAATTTCAGAAAGGGGCGTGGGAAACCAGCTGACCACTGATGAAACCCCAGGCGACCAGGCCGACGGTCAGCGCCGCCAGGGTGACACGCACGGTCAGGGCTTTCAGCAGGCGGGTCGAGTTTTCATCGTCCTTGACCAGAAACACCAGGCCACTGAACAGGCTGGCGACCGTGGCCAACAGCATCAGGACAATCGCGGCCTTGAGCATGGCGATACTCCGGGGGGATGCGGTGATGTGGATAAGTATAGCGATTGGCCCGGCGAGGCTGCGATGAGGCGGTTCCGCCCAGGCTGGATACCGACCTTGGTAGTGCTCGCGCTGCTGCCGGGGTTGATCGCGCTTGGCTGCTGGCAGCTTGGCCGGGCGGAAGAGAAGCGCGTCCTGCTGGAGGTCTATGCCCAGCGTGAGGTCGATGCCCCGCTGGCCACCACCCAGTTGTTGCAGACGCCTGATCCAGCCTACCGCCGGGTCCACCTCTACGGCCGTTTTGACGCCGGGCACAGCGTGCTGCTGGACAACCGCATGCGTGACGGCCAGGCCGGCGTCGAGCTGTTGCAACCTTTCCATGACCAGGCCAGTGGTCTGTGGCTGCTGGTCAACCGTGGCTGGTTGCCATGGCCGGACCGTCGCGTGCCGGTGCATTTCGACACCCCCGAGCAGACCTTGGCGCTGAACGCGTCGGTGTATGTGGCGCCAGGCAGCAGTTTCCAGCTCCACCCCGACCCCGTCGGGGGGCAATGGCCGCACCTGCTCAATGCAATCGACGCGGCTCAAGTGTGGCAGCAGCTCGATCGCGAAGGCTTTGCCCATGAGTTACGCCTGGAACCCGGCCCGGCTGCGTATCGGCTGGACTGGCCGATTGTCGCCATGGGCCCGGAAAAACACCTCGGTTACGCCGTGCAGTGGTTCGCGCTGGCCATTGCTCTGGTGCTCCTCTACCTCTATTTCGGCTGGCACAACAACAAGGAGAAACAGCATGGCCACCGCCACTCCACTGGACCTGCCTGAACGTAGCAAGCCCAGAGCCCGCGGGCGTTTACAGCTGATCTTGATCCTGCTGGTGGTGCTCGGGCCAATGATCCTGGCCACCTGCATGTACAAACTCCGGTTCTGGGTGCCGGAAGGCCGCAGCTACCACGGCGCGATGATCGGCAATGGCGAGAGCCGCGCCGATATCGGCATTGCCGGTGAGGACCCGCGTTGGCAACTGCTGGTGACTGCGCCCGATGCTTGCGCTGAAGATTGCCAACGCCTAGTGTACCTGGTGCGGCAGATCCAGGTCGGCCTGGGCCGCGACGCCGGCCGGGCCAGCCATGCCTTGGCCGCCGCCCAGCCATTGCCCAGCGACTATCAGGCGCTGCTGGGGCGTGAATATCCACAGCTGCAACGCTATCCACTGGATGCCCCGCGCTATCTGCAAAAGGTCGGAGAACCCGGCCCGCAACTGTGGATTGTCGACCCGCACGGCAACCTGGTGCTGCGCTACGACGGCAAGGTCAACGGCAAGCATGTGCTCGACGACCTGCGTCACCTGCTCAAGCTGTCCAATATCGGCTAGGAGCTTGCCATGGCCAGACCCGGATTCCGCCTCGCTGTGTTCGCCACCCTGCTGGCACTGCTGGTCGTGCTGCTCGGTGCCTACACCCGTCTGACCCACGCCGGCCTCGGCTGCCCCGACTGGCCTGGCTGCTATGGCTTCATCAGCGTGCCCAACAGTGAAGCGCAGCTGGCTCATGCCGAACTGCACTTTCCCGACCACCCCGTCGAAGAGGCCAAGGGCTGGGCCGAGATGGTCCATCGCTACTTTGCCGGCACGCTCGCCGTGGTGATCGCGCTGCTTGCCCTGCAAGCGCTGCGCCGGCATGCCCGCGATGGCCAGCCTTATCGCCTGCCATTGTTGTTGCTGGGCGTGGTGCTGGCGCAGGCGGCGTTCGGCATGTGGACCGTCACCCTCAAGTTGTGGCCGCAAGTGGTCACCGCGCACCTGCTGGGCGGCTTTACCACCCTGAGCCTGCTGTTCCTGCTATCGCTGCGTCTATCTCGGGCCTTTGCGCCCTTGCCGAAATTGCCACTCAGTCTCCGACGGATAGCCGCGTTGGCCCTGCTGGTGGTGATTGGCCAGATCGCCCTGGGCGGCTGGGTCAGCTCCAATTACGCGGCGGTCGCCTGCATTGACCTGCCGACTTGCCATGGCCAGTGGTGGCCGGCAGCGGACTTCAGCAACGGTTTCCACCTCACCCAGCATGTCGGCCCCAATTACCTCGGCGGGCAACTGGACAGCGATGCGCGCACGGCCATTCACATCAGCCACCGCCTGGGTGCACTGCTGGTGACCTGCGTGCTGCTGGTGCTCAGCTGGAAGCTGTACCGTTGTGGCCTGACCGGCCTGGCCCGATGGATATTGCTGGTGCTGGCGCTGCAGGTCGGCCTGGGCATCAGCAACGTGCTGTTCCACCTGCCGCTGGCCGTGGCCGTCGCGCATAACGCTGGCGGCGCGCTGCTGCTGTTGAGCATGGTGCTGGTGAACTACCGCATCCGCGTGGTCGACAAGGTCCGCGTCGGCGTCAAACAAGGTTGGCGCCTGCGGCCGGGGTCAGCCTCACCCACCCCATGAGGAGCGATACGTGGCGACGCTTCTGAGCGGACGTTGTGCCAGTTGGCGCGATTACCTGGAGCTGACCAAGCCCAAGGTGGTGGTGCTGATGCTGATCACTTCGCTGGCGGGCATGTTCCTGGCGACCCGCGCCGGGGTCAGCTGGAGCGTGTTGCTGTTCGGCAACCTCGGTATCGCCCTGTGCGCGGGCAGCGCGGCGGTGGTCAACCACGTGGTGGACCGGCGCATCGACGCGCTGATGGCCCGGACCCACAAGCGCCCACTGGCCCAGGGCCGGGTCGAGCCGTTGCCGGCGTTGCTGTTCGCCCTGGCCCTGGCCCTGCTCGGCCTGGCCCTGCTGCTGGTGTTCACCAATGCCCTCGCCGCCTGGCTGACCCTGGCTTCGCTGCTAGGCTATGCGGTGCTCTACACCGGCTTTCTCAAGCGTGCCACACCGCAGAATATCGTCATTGGCGGCCTGGCCGGTGCGGCGCCGCCGCTGTTGGGCTGGGTCGCAGTGAGCGGCCATATCAGCGCCGAGCCGCTGCTGCTGGTGCTGATCATCTTCGCCTGGACGCCACCGCATTTCTGGGCACTGGCCATTCACCGCAAGGAAGAGTACGCCAAGGCCGATATCCCGATGCTGCCGGTCACCCACGGCGAGCGATACACCAAGCTGCATATCCTGCTGTACAGCCTGATTTTGCTGGCGGTGAGCCTGCTGCCGTTTGCCATCCACATGAGTGGGCCGCTTTACCTGGCCTGTGCCTTGGCGTTGGGCCTGCGCTTCCTGCATTGGGCCTGGGTGTTGTACCGTGGCAGCCGGCCGCACGCGGCGATCGGTACCTTCAAGTACTCTATCGGCTACCTGTTCGCGCTGTTCATCGCGTTGCTCGTTGACCACTACCTGTTGCTGAATCTATGACCCGAACCCAGAAAACCGTCTTCATCCTCGTTGCCTTGGTCGCCCTGATCATGGGCCTGACCGTCAACAAGGTGCTCAGTGAACGGGGCCAGCTCAACCCGACCGAGCTGATCGACGCCGGCATCATTCTGTTGCCGCAGAGCCGCGCGGTGGCCGACGTGACCATGACCAACCAGGATGGCCAGCCGGTGCAGCTGGACGACCTGAAGGGCAAATGGTCGCTGCTGTTCTTCGGCTACACCTACTGCCCGGACATCTGCCCGACCACCCTGGCCCAGCTGCGCCAGGTGAAGAGCGAGCTGCCCAAGGAGGCCGTGGACCGGCTGCAGGTGGTATTGGTGAGCGTGGACCCGAACCGCGATACGCCGAACCAGCTGAAGCAGTACCTGGGCTATTTCGACAAGGATTTCGTCGGCGTGGCGGGGTCGATCGAAGATACCCAGAAACTGGCCAATGCCTTGAGCATTCCGTTCATCCCGGCCGATACCAGCAAGCCGGGGTATACCGTGGATCACAGCGGCAACCTGGCGGTTGTTGGTCCGGATGGACGTCAGCGTGGGTTCATTCGTGCGCCGTTCAACAACCAGAAGCTGGTGGCGCAGTTGCCTGGCCTGGTCAAGCGGGATTGAGATTGCTGGGCCTGCTGCGCAGGCCTTTCGCGACACAAGGCCGCTCCCACATGGATCGGCGTACACCGTACATTGTGGGAGCGGCCTTGTGTCGCGAAAGGGCCGCAAAGCGGCCCCAAGGATGCGAGATCAGAACGCCGGAACGACAGCGCCTTTGTACTTCTCGTTGATGAACTGCTTCACCTCAGGCGAGTGCAGTGCAGCAGCCAGCTTCTTCATCGCGTCCGAGTCCTTGTTGTCCGGGCGGGCAACCAGGATGTTCACGTACGGCGAGTCCTTGCCTTCGATGGCCAGGGCGTCTTTCTCCGGGTTCAGCTTGGCTTCCAGCGCATAGTTGGTGTTGATCAGGGCGATATCGACCTGGGTCAGCACGCGCGGGATGGTGGCCGCTTCCAGCTCACGGAATTTTACGCTTTTGGGGTTTTCGGCAACGTCCTTCACGGTCGACAGGATGTTGCTGTTGTCCTTCAGCTTGATCACCCCAGCCTTGTCCAGCAGCAGCAGGGCGCGGCCGCCGTTGGTGGCATCGTTGGGGATGACCACGGTGGCGCCGGAGGACAGCTCGTCGAGCTTCTTGATTTTGGCCGAGTACACGCCCAGCGGCTCGATGTGCACACCGGCAACGCTGACCAGGTGGGTGCCCTTGGCCTTGTTGAACTCATCCAGGTACGGCTGGTGCTGGAAGAAGTTGGCGTCCAGGCGCTTTTCGGCGACCTGCACGTTTGGCTGGATGTAGTCGGTGAATTCCTTGACCTTCAGCTCCACGCCCTCTTTCGCCAGCTGAGGTTTGACGAAGTTGAGGATCTCGGCGTGTGGCACCGGGGTGGCGGCGACGGTGAGGGTTTCCGCGGCGTTGGCCGAGAAGGCCGCGACCGCGGCGACAACAGCAAGCAGCTTCTTCATGAATCACTCCTTGTGAGGGCCGCGACGGCCCCCGAACGGGTCGGCCGTGCCGACCCCATTGGGGTTACTTACGGGAAAAATGCACGACCAGTTTGTCGCCGATCATTTGTAGTGCCTGGACCAGTATCACCAGCAGCACGACGGTTACGATCATCACGTCGGTCTGGAAGCGTTGGTAGCCGAAGCGGATCGACAGGTCGCCCAGGCCACCGGCACCGACCACGCCAGCCATGGCGGTGTAGGAAACCAGGGTGATGGCAGTCACGGTGATGGCGGCGATGATGCCCGGCATGGCCTCTGGCAGCATGGCCTTGAAGATGATCTGGCGGGTGGTGGCGCCCATCGACTGGGTGGCCTCGATGATACCGCGGTCCACTTCACGCAGGGCGGTTTCCACCAGGCGCGCGAAGAACGGCGTGGTCCCCACCACCAACGGCGGTATGGCGCCTGCGACACCCAGCGAGGTGCCGGTGACCAGCACCGTCAGCGGGATCATCACGATCAGCAGAATGATGAAGGGCACCGAGCGCACGATGTTCACGAGAGTTGCCAGCACCGCATAGAACTTGGTGTGCTCGAACATCTGCCGCGGGCTGAACAGAAACAGCACCACGCCCAGGGGCAGCCCCAGCAGCACGATGAACAGCAGCGAGGTGAACATCATGACCAGAGTGTCGTTGGTCGCCTGCCAGATCTCGACCCAGTCGACATTGGCGAAGTAGTTCAGGATATCCATCAACGCAGTACCTCCATATGTACGTCAGCTGCGGTGAAGCGGGCGAACGCCGCCTCCATGTCGCCACCCATCAGGGCTAAGGTCAGCTGGCCATAGGGAATGTCCTTGATGCGGTCGATACGCCCGGCAAGGATGCTGTAGTCCACACCGGTCTCGCGGGCCACGGTGCCCAGCAGCGGCGCATAAGTGGCGTCGCCTTGGAAGGTCAGGCGCACGATGCGCCCCGGCACGTGGGCGAAGTCGTCGCGTTGCTCGTTCTCATCGACCTGTTCGTCTTCCTGGACAAAGCGCTTGGTGGTCGGGTGCTGCGGGTGCAGGAACACCTCGGCTACCGGGCCTTGCTCGACGATCTGGCCGGCGTCCATCACTGCCACGCGGTCGCAGACCCGGCGAATCACGTCCATTTCGTGGGTGATCAGCACGATGGTCAGCTTCAGCTCACGGTTGATCTCGGCCAGTAGTTGCAGCACCGAAGCGGTAGTCTGAGGGTCGAGGGCGCTGGTGGCTTCGTCGCACAGCAGGATCTTCGGGTTGGTCGACAGGGCGCGGGCGATACCGACGCGCTGCTTCTGGCCGCCGGACAGCTGGGCGGGGTATTTCTTCGCGTGGTCCGCAAGGCCTACACGGGCCAGCAGCTCGGTGACACGCTTGTCGATCTCGCTGCGCGACAGCTCGCCGGCCAGGGTCAGCGGCAGCGCGACGTTGTCGGCGACTGTCTTGGACGCCAGCAAGTTGAAGTGCTGGAAAATCATCCCGACCTGCTGGCGGAAGCCGCGCAGCTGGCTGGCGTTGAACGCGGTGACGTCTTCGCCGTCGACGATGATCGTGCCGCCGGAAGGCTCTTCGAGGCGGTTGATCAGGCGCAGCATGGTGCTCTTGCCTGCGCCGGAATGGCCGATCAGGCCGAACACCTGGCCGTCTTCGATGGTCAGGCTGGTCGGATTCAGTGCGGGGATTTCCCTACCGGCGACGCGGTAGGTCTTGTGTACCTGTTGGAACTCGATCACGTAGCGAACCTTGTGGGGCGCATGGAATTTGGGTCAGCGGTTAGCTGGGGTCGCGCATTTTAGCCTTTTCCCATAGCTGTTCTTAGCATTTATTTCGTAATGCACCAATCCTTCGGGCATATCGCGACAACCGGTAATTCTGATTGAACGCTCGGCAAAGCCCTCCGGTCACTACTTGCACAAGCCCGACAGGGCGCGCCTGATGACCGATATGGAGAGCCGTGATGCCTAGCAAGAAACCGGATTCGCCCAAACACAGCCAGCTCGCCGGAACCGACACCCCTGATCGTGCCAATACCAACCGCAAGTTGCAGGCCTTGGAAGAGCATCGCAGCGATGCGACCGTCCAGGCACTGCGCACCAACCAGGGCGTGCGCATCGCCGATAACCAGAACACGCTCAAGGCCGGGCCGCGTGGCCCCTCGCTGCTTGAAGACTTCATCATGCGCGAGAAGATCACCCATTTCGACCACGAGCGCATTCCGGAGCGTATCGTGCACGCCCGGGGCACGGGCGCCCATGGCTATTTCCAGAGCTATGGCAACCATGCCGAGCTGACCAAGGCGGGTTTCCTGCAGGACCCTGAGAAAATCACTCCGGTGTTCGTGCGTTTCTCCACGGTGCAAGGCCCACGCGGTTCCGGCGACACGGTGCGCGACGTACGCGGTTTCGCCGTGAAGTTCTATACGGATGAAGGCAACTTCGACCTGGTGGGTAACAACATGCCGGTCTTCTTCATCCAGGACGCCATCAAGTTCCCGGACTTCGTCCACGCGGTGAAGCCGGAGCCGCATAATGAAATCCCCACCGGTGGCTCGGCCCACGACACCTTCTGGGACTTCGTTTCGCTGGTGCCCGAATCCGCCCACATGGTCATCTGGGCCATGTCCGATCGCGCCATCCCGCGCAGCCTGCGGATGATGGAAGGCTTTGGCGTGCATACCTTCCGCCTGATCAACGCCGAAGGTGTGGCGAGTTTCGTCAAGTTCCACTGGAAACCACGCCAGGGCGTGCACTCCCTCTTGTGGGACGAGGCTCAGAAACTCGCAGGCAAAGACACCGACTTCCAGCGCCGGGACCTGTGGGAAGCCATCGAGACGGGCGATTATCCGGAATGGGAACTGGGCGTGCAGATCGTGCCGGAGGCCGATGAACACAAGTTCGACTTCGACCTGCTCGACCCGACCAAGATCATTCCCGAAGAGCTGGTGCCGGTCACGCCGCTGGGCAAGATGGTGCTCAACCGCAACCCGGACAACTTCTTTGCCGAGGTGGAGCAGGTTGCTTTCTGCCCGGGCCACATCGTGCCGGGGATCGACTTCACCAATGACCCGTTGCTGCAGGGCCGGCTGTTTTCCTATACCGATACCCAGCTCAGCCGTCTTGGCGGACCCAATTTCCACCAGATCCCGATCAACCAGCCCATTGCGCCGAACCACAACAATCAGCGCGATGCGCTGCATCAGCATGTGGTGCATAAAGGGCGGGCTTCCTATGAGCCCAACTCGATCGACGGCGGCTGGCCGAAAGAAACGCCTCCAGCGCCTCAGGATGGAGGCTTCGAGAGCTATCAGGAGCGCATCGACGCGCACAAGATCCGTCAGCGCAGCGAGTCGTTCGGCGACCACTTCTCCCAGGCGCGGCTGTTCTTCCAGAGCATGAGCCCGACCGAGCAACAGCACATCATCAAGGCCTACAGCTTTGAGCTGGGCAAGGTCGAGCGTGAGCACATTCGCGCGCGCCAGGTGAATGAAATCCTGGCCAACATCGACCTCAAGCTGGCCGCCGCCGTCGCTGCCAACCTTGGCTTGCCGGCACCCCAGGCCGGTACGGTACAGGTCAAGGGTAGCCAACTGGCGAAGTCGCCAGCCTTGAGCCAGATGAACCACCCAGGTGTGGTCGGCATCAAGGGGCGCAAGATCGCGGTGCTGGTCGCCGACGGCGTGGACGGCTCAAGCGTCGACAAGCTGGTCAAGGCGCTGGAAGCCAAGAGTGCCAGGCCAATGCTTCTGGGGCCGACTTCGGCGCCCGTGAAAGCGGCGGATGGCAAGGCACTAGCTGTGGGGGCATCGATGGAAGGGATGCCGTCGATCATGTTCGACGGTGTTGTCGTACCCAAGGGGGTAGACAAGGCCCTGGCTTCAAGCGGGCTGGCGAAGCACTTCTTGCTGGAAGGCTACAAGCATCTGAAGGCGATGGTGTTGACCAAGGACTTGGCGGACAGCCTGGGGCTCAAGGAAGACAGGGGGCTGCTGCTGGGGGATGAGCAGAGCGCCGTGGATGCCTTTGTAAAAGCGGTTGAGGGGCATCGGGTGTGGGAGCGGGAAGCAGCTGCCGAGGCGGTGCCGGCCTAGCGGTTGCCTTGCGCCCTGTCGCCTTGCCGGCGACAGGGTGCTGGAGGTTCAGCGCAGATGCGGGACCAGTACCACCTGCGCTGGCATCGACCGCTGAATCTCATGCTTCTGTTTCAGCTTGAACGCGCTGTCGATCTTGTGAACGCGCTTCTCAAGCAGACTCTTGAGCCAGGGCGCATCTTGGGTGCGCGGCACCTGGAACACCACTTCGCACTGGTAATTGACCACGTCCTTGGCAATTTCGTCGAGCTGGCGGCGCATCGCATTGATGTCGGTGGTCTTCAGCGCGATCACGGTGCTCGGCGCCGTCGGGTCGATCACCCGCGCCTGGGGCTTGGCCTCGGCAGCCTTCAAGGCGGCTTCGGCTTTCTCCAGCTCGGCCTTGCGGGCCTGGGCCACGGCATCGCCACCGGTCAAGGCCGGTGCCTGCGGCATCAGCGCCCTGGCGCGGGCCAGTGCGGTGGCAGCGGCATTGACGTCGCCCTTTTGCAGGACGATCTGGCTGCGTTTCAGGTAGGCCTCGGCCAGCTGGCGCTGGTTCTGCTCCAGGCGAGCGTCATCCGGTGACTGCGCCTGCAGGGCAGCCAGCTGGTCTTCGGCGGTGGCCAGCTCGTTGCTGGTGATGCTCTGTTGCAGCTGCTGCCAGGCATCGGCTTGGGCAGGTGCGTTGGCCTGCTCCACCGGTGTGCTGGAGCAAGCGGCCAACAACAGGGAAAACGCGGCGACAAGCAGATAACGGGATGCGAACGGCTTCATTCCTGCGGCTCTCTATTTGCGCAAAAAGCGAGCAAGTCTACACCCAGGTGCGCACGCTCGAAAATAACTCTTACAGACCCTTTACCCGCGAAAAGGTTGCAGGGCGAACCGGCGTGCACCCTGTTTTTCAGCGTTTTGGCAGTGCCAGGCTCAGCAAGAATAGCACCGCCGCGCAGACCACGATCGATGGCCCGGCCGGGGTGTCCTTGAACCAGGACATGGCCAGGCCACCGCACACCGAGGTAATGCCGATCAATGTTGCGGCCAGCGCCATCTGTTCTGGCGAGCGGGCGTGACGCTGTGCCGCAGCGGCGGGAATGATCAGCAGCGAGGTGATCAGCAGTACGCCGACAATCTTCATCGCCACGGCAATCACCACGGCGATCAGCAGCATCAGGGCCATGCGCAGGCCGGCCACTGGCAGGCCTTCGACCATGGCCAGTTCTTCGTGGACAGTGATCGCCAGCAACGGCCGCCACAGCGCGGCAAGCAGCAGCAGGACCAACGCGCTACCGCCGAGGATCCAGGCGAGGTCGGTGGTGCTGATGGCCAGCAGGTCACCGAACAGGTAGGCCATCAGGTCGATGCGCACGTCGTGCATGAAACTCAGCACCACCAGGCCCAGCGACAGGGTGCTGGGGGCGAGGATGCCGAGCAGAGTGTCGGAGGCCAGCGGCTGGCGTTGCTGCAGGGTCACCAGCAGGATCGCCAGCAACAGGCAGCCCACGGTCACCGCCAGGGCCGGACTGATATCCAGCACGAAGCCCATGGCCACGCCCAGCAGCGCGGCATGGGACAGGGTGTCGCCGAAGTAGGCCATGCGCCGCCACACCACGAACGAGCCAAGCGGGCCCGCTACCACTGCCAGGGCAAGACCCGCAAGCAAGGCGTAAAGAAGAAAATCAGCCATGCTTGCAGTGCTCTCCGTGAACATGGGTGCCAGGGGTGACGACCGAACCGTGCAGGTCGTGGCTGTGGTCGTGATGGTGGTGGTAGACAGCCAGGCTCGGGGCGTTCTGGCCGAACAGTTCGACAAAGGCGGGATCGTTGCTGACCTGCTCGGGGTGGCCCGAGCAGCACACGTGGCGGTTCAGGCAGACCACCTGGTCGGTGGCGCTCATGACCAGGTGCAGGTCATGGGAGACCATCAATACGCCGCAGCCGTGGCGGTCGCGCAGGCGGGTGATCAGGTTGTACAACTCGGTCTGGCCGACCACGTCCACCCCCTGCACGGGCTCATCGAGCACCAGCAGTTGCGGCTCGCGCAGCAGCGCCCGGGCCAGCAGCACGCGCTGCATCTCACCGCCGGAAATCGTCTGGATCGGGCTGTCGATGACGTGCTCGGCGCCCACTTCCTGCAGGGCCGACAAGGCAGCCGCACGGTCAACCCCAGGCACCAGGCGCAAGAAACGCAGCACCGACAGCGGCAGCGTGGCGTCTACCTGGATCTTTTGCGGCATGTAGCCAATGCGCAGTTTCGGCTTGCGCCAGACCTTGCCACGGTGCGGCTTGAGCAGGCCGAGGACGGCGCGCACCAGGGTGGTCTTGCCGGCGCCGTTAGGGCCGATCAGGGTGACGATCTGGCCGGGCGCCACCGAGAGGTCGATGCTGTCGAGCACGGCCTCGCCGGCAAAGCTGACACCGACCTGCTCGAGGCGGATCAGGGCGTCGCTCATGCTGCGCTCCGGCAGTTGGCGCACAAGCCGACGATTTCCACCGTCTGGGTTTCGACGCTGAAGCCCACGGCCTTCGCGCTGTGGATGATGGCGTCGCTGATGCTGTCCTGCTCCAGCTCGATGGCCACGTGGCACGCACGGCAGATCAGGAACTGGCCCTGGTGAGCATGCTCCGGGTGGCTGCAGCCGATGAAGGCGTTGAGCGAGGCGATGCGGTGTACCAGGCCATTTTCCAGCAAAAAGTCCAGCGCGCGGTACACGGTGGGTGGTGCGGCGCGGCGGCCGTCCTGTTCGCTGAGCACGGCGAGGATGTCGTAGGCGCCCAGCGGCTTGTGGCTCTGCCACACCAGCTCAAGCACACGCCGACGCAGTGCGGTCAGGCGCAGGCCTTGGCGGGTGCACAAGGCATCGGCTTCGGACAAGGCGCTGTGCACGCAATGGGAATGATCGTGAGGACGGTGAGCCAGCGGCGTGATGGACATGGGCAGCGACGGTTCTGGATGGAGACGTTATTATGTTACCTGTTTCTGACGAGTCGAGTATTCATCGTGTCCCGATTCCTTGTGCTTTTTGTCGCTTTCATCGCCTGTTCGGCGCAGGCCGACGTGCGAGTGCTGACCAGTATCAAACCCCTGCAGCAGATCGCCGCCGCCGTGCAGGATGGTCTGGGCTCCCCGGACGTGCTGCTGCCGCCGGGCGCTTCGCCGCACCACTACGCCTTGCGCCCGTCTGACGTGCGCAAGGTCGGCGACGCCGACCTGCTGTACTGGATCGGGCCTGACATGGAGAACTTCCTGCCGCGGGTGCTGGGTAGCCGCAGCAAGCCGGCAGTGGCCGTGCAGTCGCTTGCAGGCATGAAGCTGCGCCACTTTGGCGAAGACAGCCATTCCCACGAAGAGGCGGACCAGGACGATCACGACCACGATCACCGCCCGGGTACCCTGGATGCGCACCTGTGGCTCTCTTCAGTCAACGCCCGGGTGATCGCGGCGAAGATGGCGGCTGACCTGGCTGCGGCCGATCCGGCCAATGCGGCGCGCTACCAGAGCAACCTGAAAGCCTTCAACGAGCGCCTGGATGCACTGGATGCGCGGATCAAGGCGCGAGTAGCCGGGATCGCCAGCAAGCCCTATTTCGTGTTCCACGAAGCGTTCGACTACTTCGAGTCCGCTTATGGCCTGCAGCACACCGGGGTGTTCAGTGTGGCGTCCGAGGTGCAGCCCGGGGCGCAGCATGTAGCCGCGATGCGCAAGCGCCTGCAACAAGTGGGCAAGACCTGTGTGTTCAGTGAGCCACCGCTGCGGCCGCGTCTGGCCGAGACGTTGACTGCTGGGCTGCCGGTGCGCCTGGCGGAGCTGGATGCATTGGGTGGCAATGACCCGGTTGATGCCCAGGGCTACGAGCGACTGCTCGAAAAGCTGGGCGCAGACCTGGCTGGGTGTCTGGAACAGTTGTAAGCCTGTTATGGCCTCTTCGCGGGCACGCCCGCTCCCACAGAGACAGCACAGGTTTCAAGCCTGTGCACCAAACCTGTGGGAGCGGATTTACCCGCGAAGAAGCAGATGCGGTCTAGAGGGCGAACGGCAGGTGTAAAGCTACTTGCTGGCGCTGTGCCAGGCGCACCTCGAACTCGCTCGGGTCGTGGATCATCACATCCATCCCGGCAAACGATTCCGCCGCAATCAGGCGCGACAGCCAGAAGCGCACGCAGCCTACCCGCAACATTTCTGGCCACAGTTCGGCTTCGGCAGCGGTAAACGGCCGCAACGTCGCATAGGCCGCCAGCAGTGCCTGGGCGCGCGGCACATCGATTGCCCCGTGTTCATCCAGGCACCAGTCGTTCACGGTGATGGCGATGTCATACAGCATCGGCCCGGAACAGGCGTTGTAGAAGTCGATCACACCGGTCAGGTGGGTGCCTTCGAACATCACGTTGTCGCGGAACAGGTCAGCATGCAGGTTGGCCCGTGGCAAGGCCAGGATCTGCGCCTTGTGCGCGGTGATCTCATCCAGTGCAGGCTGCAACAGTGCCGCCTGTTCGGCGCTCAGGCGCGGCAGCAGCTCGGCACCGGACGCCAGCATCCAGTCCAGGCCGCGGTCGGTGCGGCGCTCGATGATGCGTTCGCGGGTGGCCAGGTGAATGTGCGCGAGCAATTCACCCACCTGGGCGCAGTGCTGGGCGTTCGGTGCCTTGATGTGTTTGCCCGAAAGCCGCGGTTGCAGCAAGGCCGGCTTGCCGCACAGTTCACGCAGGGCATTGCCGTCATGGTCACGCAGGGCGTAGGGCACCGGCATGTCGGCACCGTGCAGCACGTCCAGCAGTTCAATGAAGAACGGCATGTCCTCGACCGGGCCGCGCTCGACCAGCGTCAGGACGAACTCACCCTGTTCGAGGCTGACGAAGAAGTTGCTGTTCTCGGTACCGGCGGCAATGCCCTGGAAGTCGAGCAGACGGCCCAGCGCGTACGGTGCCAGAAAGGTTTCCAGCTCAGGCCGGGTCACGGGGGTGAAGACTGACATGATGAAAAAAAGCCCATACGGGCACTTCCGCCGGGAAGTGCCGGGTTGATGTGAACGGTGCGCGCGTCAGATTACCACTCGAAGATCTTCCAGGACGGGATCAGCATGTCCGGCTGGTCGGAACGAATGAAATTGGCATCGGTGCCATCGGCGCGTACCAGGAAATACGGCTTGCCGTTTTTCGGCGTGATCTTGATTGCATACAGGAAGCCGTTTTGCCGGTATTCCTGGATGGTTTTATCGCCTTCCGTGCGAATGGTCACCTCGGGATCGGCCGAGGGGGCGTCTTCCGCCGCCAGGGTGACGACCGGCATGGTTGCCAACAGGCCGAGCAGTAACAGGCGATTGAGTGTACGCATGATAACCTAGTCCCTTTGTCGTCATTGATCCGGCTATTCTAGCTCCGGACCCGCCGAAAAGGTTGATTCTGCTCATGAGCCAAGCGCCCCTCGTCCTGGTGGACGGTTCCTCCTACCTCTACCGCGCCTTCCATGCGCTGCCGCCGCTGACCACGTCCAAGGGCATGCCGACCGGCGCGGTCAAGGGTGTGCTTAACATGCTCAAGAGCCTGCGCAAGCAATACCCTGACAGCCTGTTCGCCGTGGTTTTCGACGCCAAAGGTGGGACCTTCCGCGATGCCATGTTCGCCGAGTACAAGGCCAACCGCCCGAGCATGCCCGACGACCTGCGGGTGCAGGTCGAGCCGCTGCACGCCAGCGTCCGGGCACTGGGCTACCCCTTGCTGTGCGTCGAAGGCGTCGAGGCCGATGACGTGATCGGCACACTCGCCCGCAGCAGCGCGACCCAAGGCCGCCCGGTCATCATCTCGACCGGCGACAAGGACATGGCGCAACTGGTGGACGGCCACGTGACCCTGGTCAACACCATGACCGGCAGTGTGCTTGACGTGGCCGGCGTGCACGAAAAGTTCGGCGTTGGCCCGGAGCACATCATCGACTTTCTTGCCCTGATGGGTGACAAGGTCGACAACAT
Organism: Pseudomonas sp. NBRC 111130; assembly: GCF_001320485.1. NCBI lineage: Bacteria > Pseudomonadati > Pseudomonadota > Gammaproteobacteria > Pseudomonadales > Pseudomonadaceae > Pseudomonas > Pseudomonas sp. NBRC 111130. The sequence continues at coordinate 43,011 of NZ_BCBG01000012.1, read as the reverse complement.
CCCTGGCGTGCCAGGCGTGGGGGAAAAGACCGCCGTCGGCCTGTTGACCGGTATCGGCGGTGGCCTCAGCGACCTGTATGCCAACCTCGACAAGGTCCCGACGCTGGCCATCCGCGGCGCCAAGACCTTGCCCGCCAAGCTCGAGGAGCATCGCGACGCGGCATTCCTGTCCTATGAGCTGGCCACCATCAAGTGCGATGTGCCGCTGGAGGTGGAGGTCGAGGCGCTGGTCTGTGGCGAGCCTGACCGCGAGGCCCTGCTGGCGCTCTACACCGAGATGGAGTTCAAGAGCTGGATTGCCGAGGTCCAGCGCGATGCGGTCAGGACCGGCGAACCCGTGGCCGTGATCGAAGCGCCGGCTGCCACGGTCGAGCCCAAGTACGAGACTATTCTCGATCAAGCGCGCTTCGACGTCTGGCTGGAGAAGCTGCGCCAGGCACCGTTGTTCGCCTTCGATACCGAAACCACCAGCCTGGACGCCCAGCAGGCCCAGCTGGTTGGTGTGTCGTTCGCGGTCGAGCCTCATGAAGCGGCCTATGTGCCGCTGGCCCATGACTATGAAGGCGCTCCGGCCCAGCTGGACCGCGAGGCTGTGCTGCTGGCGTTGAAACCCCTGCTGGAAGACCCGGCCAAGGCCAAGGTCGGGCAGAACGCGAAGTACGACATCAACATCCTCGCCAACAGCTCGCCAGCCATCGAGATGCGCGGTGTGGCCTACGACACCATGCTCGAGTCATACGTGCTCAACTCCACCGCCACCCGCCATGACATGGACAGCCTGGCACTGAAGTATCTCGACCACACCACCATTGCCTTCGAAGACATCGCCGGCAAAGGCGCCAAGCAACTGACTTTCAACCAGATCAACCTGGACAAGGCCGGCCCCTACGCGGCCGAAGATGCCGATATCACCCTGCGCCTGCACCATGCACTGCAGGCGCGCCTGGCGCAGACGCCGAGCGTGCAGCCGGTGCTGATGGACATCGAGATGCCGCTGGTGCCGGTGCTGGCCAAGATCGAGCGCCAGGGCGCGCTGGTCGATGCCGCGCTGTTGCAGGTTCAGAGCGGCGAGCTGGGCGTGAAGATGGCTGAGCTGGAGCAGCGCGCCTACGCCCTGGCCGGCGAGGAATTCAACCTTGGCTCGCCCAAGCAGCTGGGCGCGATCCTCTACGACAAACTGGGCATGCCGGTACTGAGCAAGACCGCCAAGGGCCAGCCCTCCACCGCCGAAGCGGTGCTCGACGAACTGGCCGAACAAGGCTACCCGCTGCCTGAAGTGCTGATGCAGTACCGCAGCCTGAGCAAGCTCAAGAGCACCTATACCGACAAGCTGCCGGGGCAGATCAACCCGCGCACCGGGCGTATCCACACCTCCTACCAGCAGGCCGTTGCCGCCACCGGACGCTTGTCATCCAGCGACCCGAACCTGCAGAACATCCCGATCCGCACCGCCGAGGGCCGGCGCATTCGTCAGGCCTTCGTTGCCAGCCCCGGCTACAAGCTGCTGGCGGCGGACTATTCGCAGATCGAACTGCGCATCATGGCTCACCTGGCCAAGGACGAAGGCTTGCTGCATGCCTTCCGCAACGATCTGGACGTGCACCGCGCAACGGCGGCGGAAGTGTTCGGCGTGGCGCTGGAAGACGTCACCACCGACCAGCGGCGCAGTGCCAAGGCCATCAACTTCGGCTTGATCTACGGCATGAGCGCGTTTGGCCTGGCCAAGCAGATTGGTGTCGACCGCAAGCAGTCGCAGGACTATATCGACCGCTACTTCGCCCGCTACCCGGGCGTGCTGGCCTACATGGAGCGCACCCGCGCCCAGGCCGCAGAACAAGGTTTCGTTGAAACCCTGTTTGGCCGACGCCTGTACCTCCCAGACATCAACGCCAAGAACCCGGCCCTGCGCAAGGGCGCCGAGCGCACGGCGATCAACGCGCCGATGCAGGGCACTGCCGCCGACATCATCAAGCGTGCGATGGTCAACGTCGACAACTGGCTGAGCGAGAGCGGCCTGGACGCACGGGTGATCCTGCAGGTGCACGACGAACTGGTGCTGGAGGTGCGTGAGGACCTGGTCGAGCAGGTGAAGGATGAAATTCGCACGCACATGAGCAGTGCCGCGCAGCTGGATGTCCCGCTGGTGGTCGAGGCAGGTGTTGGTTCGAATTGGGACGAAGCTCACTGATTGAGTCGGGAAAGGTGTGTAGGATCTGCGACGTAGCGACGCGGATCCTGGCATGGCTCGATGCCATTAGTTCGGCAGTTTCATGAAACTATCGCAAATAGTTTTGAGCGCTCCGGAACTAAACCAGTGAAGCGGAACTCAGAGTAACTGAATGGCTGGTGAAGCCTTTCGATGCTCCTATGTTGTGTTAAGTGTTGGCAGATACCTGGACCCCGCCCTAGCGGTCCAGACTTGAACCCCGAACTTCCCCCTCCCCATACGAAGTCCGGGGTTTTTTTTGCCCGGAATTTGACTTGCAGCTGGCGGATAACACTGTGGGAGCGGGCGTGCCCGCGAAAAATCCAGCGCGCTGTCTGGCCTGGGCTTCGCCCAGGTTCGCGGGCTCGCCCGCTCCCACAGGATCAGTGAACTGCCATCAAACAGCTGGCTTGTCTTCCAGTTCCATCCAGTCGGCCAGCACCCGGTAAGCCTCCTCCAGGCCCAGGCGCTTGGGCGCCGAGAACAGCTGGATGGTGGCCGTGTCGCCCCAGCCTTTGCGGATTTCCGACTGCACCTTGAGCAAGGTGTTCTTGCCTGCGCCGTGGGTGAGTTTGTCGGCTTTGGTCAGCAGGATATGCATCGGCATGCCGCTGGCTCTGGCCCAGTCCAGCATCATCTTGTCGAAGTCGGTCATGGGGTGACGCACATCCATCATCAAGATGATGCCCTTCAGGCAATCACGGCTGCCCAGATAGGCCTCCAGGTGCTTTTGCCAGTGCTGCTTGAGCGGAATCGGGACTTTTGCATATCCGTAGCCCGGCAGGTCGACCAAACGCCGTTCATCGTCCAGACTGAAGAAATTCAACAGCTGGGTGCGCCCTGGAGTCTTCGAGGTACGCGCCAGGCTGGCATGAGTCAGGGTATTGAGGGCGCTGGATTTGCCGGCGTTGGAACGGCCGGCGAAAGCCACCTCGTAACCCTGGTCGTCCGGGCATTGTTCGACCTTGGCAGCGCTGAGGGCGAATTTGGCTTTCTGGCAGAGGCCGAGGATGGGGTTCTTGACTTGCATGGGATATCCGATGTGGGTGTTGCCAAAGCCTAGGCCGGCAAGCGGTGTCGTTTCCGTTTGGATGGCGGAAGTATATAATGCCCCAGTTTTTGTGTGCTCATTCTCCCAGCGAAGGGGAATGGGCATGGGGTGTCGAACAATAGCTCGCGCATCAGAACGCAGCGCGTCCCCCAACCCTGTCAGGTCGTTTCGCTCGGCGAAATGGCTGCTAGCTGTCGGTATGTTCCTGCCGTTTTTCAGCGCACAGGCTACACAGGATCCCGAGGCGTTGTACAACCGCACGTGTGCGGCCTGTCACGCCGGGCAGTTGCCACAGGCACCCAGGAAGGGTGACCCGGCAGCTTGGGAGCCAAGGCTGGCGCAAGGCATGGAGCAACTGGTGGTGCATGTTACCCAGGGTTTCAAGGCTATGCCGCCGCGTGGATTGTGCATGGACTGCAGTGCCGAGGACTACCGTTTGGTCATCCTTTGGATGAGCGGCAGTCCCGATACATAACATTTCACCCTTAGCCGTGTTGGATTAGCTGATGAACAAACTAGTCGTGAGTCTGCTGTTGACCCTGGGTGTGGCAGGTGCGGCCACTGCTGCGGAACCCATCAAAGGCGATGCCGCCGCCGGCCAGGCCAAGACAGCCGTCTGTGGTGCCTGCCACAACCCTGACGGCAACAGCCTGGCGCCGAACTTCCCGAAACTGGCTGGCCAGGGCCAGCGCTATCTGGAAAAACAACTGCACGACATCAAGTCGGGCAAGCGTACCGTGCTGGAAATGACCGGCATGCTGGCCAACTTCAGTGACCAGGACCTGGCCGACATCGCTGCCTGGTTCTCCAGCCAGAAGGGCAGCGTCGGTGCCGCCGATCCCGCGCTGGTCGAACGTGGGCGCGCGCTGTTCAATGGCGGCAATCTTGAGAAAGGCATGCCTGCCTGTACCGGTTGCCACTCGCCGAACGGCGCAGGAATCGCCCTCGCCGGCTTCCCGCACCTGGGCGGCCAGCATTCGCAGTACGTGGCCAAGCAGCTCACCGACTTCCGTGAAGGCAACCGCACCAACGACGGCGACGCGATGACCATGCGCACCATCGCTGGCAAGCTGAGCAATCATGAGATCGAAGCCTTGGCCAGCTACATCCAGGGCCTGCATTAACATTCGGTTAATGCTGTAACGCTAAAGATGAAAGGGCGGCGCGGACCGCCCTTTTTTCTGTCCGCAGCCGTTACACTACAGAACTCGGGCCCTTCGCCACCGGTCACAGCACAGGTCGCGTCGAGGCGACCAATGAATGCTCAGGAGTAAAGCATGCGTAAACTGATTCTCAGCGCCGCGCTGGTCGCTGCCAGCGTCTTCGGTATGACTGCCGTCCAGGCCGCAGAGCCTGCCACTGCCGGCAAGGAATACATCGAGCTGAGCAACCCTGTTCCGGTATCCCAGCCAGGCAAGATCGAAGTGGTCGAGCTGTTCTGGTATGGCTGCCCTCACTGCTACCACTTCGAGCCAACCATCAACCCATGGGTCGAGAAGCTGCCCAAGGACGTCAACTTCAAGCGCGTACCGGCCATGTTCGGCGGCCCGTGGGACGCCCACGGCCAGATGTTCCTGACCCTCGAAGCCATGGGCGTCGAGCACAAGGTTCATGCAGCCGTCTTCGACGCCATCCAGAACCAGCGCAAGCGCCTGACCGACCCGAACGACATGGCCGACTTCCTCGCCACCCAAGGCGTGGACAAGGACAAGTTCCTCGCCACCTTCAACTCGTTCGCCATCAAGGGCCAGGTCAACCAGGCCAAGGAACTGGCGAAGAAGTACGAGATTACCGGCGTACCGAGCATGGTGGTCAACGGCAAGTACCGCTTCGACCTGGGTACCGCTGGCGGGCCGGAAGGCGTGCTGAATGTTGCTGACCAACTGATCGCCAAGGAGCGCGCCGCTAAGTAAGCGGCGAACCCCATGCGCCGCTTCAGGACCGCGCGTGGCATTGGCCTGCACCAGCCGCAGGTCAACGAGCATCACCTGCAGGCCCCGGGCCTGCCCGAGGATGGTCGCCTGCGGCTGCTCAGCTTCAACATCCAGGTCGGTATCAGCACCGAGCGCTACCGGCACTACCTGACCCGCAGCTGGCAGCACCTGCTGCCGCATACCGGGCGGGCCGGCAACCTGCAGAAAATCGGTCAGTTGCTCAGCGACTTCGACCTGGTGGCCCTGCAGGAAGCCGATGGCGGTAGCCTGCGCTCAGGCTACGTCAACCAGGTGGAGCATCTGGCCCAGCTAGGTTCCTTCCCTTACTGGTACCAGCAGCTCAACCGCAACCTCGGGCGTTTTGCCCAGCACAGCAATGGCGTGCTCAGCCGCCTCAAGCCGCAACGCCTCGAAGATCACCCGCTGCCCGGCCCGGCCGGTCGTGGTGCGATCCTGGTGCGTTTTGGCGAGGGTGAGGATGCGCTGATCGTGGTCATGATGCACCTGGCCCTGGGCGCCAAGACTCGCGCCCTGCAATTGGGCTACATCCGTGAGCTGATTGGCGGTTACCGCCACCAGGTGCTGATGGGGGACATGAATACCCACGCCACCGACCTGCTCGAGCATTCGCCCCTGCGCGATCTGGGCCTGATTGCACCCCAGGTCGAAGCCACTTTTCCCAGCTGGCGTCCGCAGCGCTGCCTGGACCACATACTGCTCAGTTCGAGCCTGACCCTGGAGCGGGTCGAGGTGCTGGCGCAGCCGATTTCCGATCACCTTCCCGTTGCGGTAGAGATCCGATTGCCTGATGCACTGACTGTGGATACGCTGCCGGTCTTGAGCTAGATCAGCAAAAGCGCGGCAAGCCCTCAAGTGTTTGCCGGGCGCGCCGACAGTGTGTAACTACACAGCCCACAGATGCATTACCCGTCGCGGATCCAGGCATGACCGAAGAAGCCGAGCGCTGGAAAGAAAAATACCTCAAAAGCATCGAAAAGCAGGAAAAGCTCGAACGCCGCTGGGAAGCGCGCCTCGACCTGCTGCGCCGTGGCCTGGTTCGCAGCACCCTGGCGGCCGAAGGCAGCGACAAGGTCGTCGACCAGTGCATGAAGGAGATGCGTGAGGTTATTCGCAGCGACAACATGGACGCCGGCCTTGCCGGGTTGATTCCGCGTCTGGAAAAGGCGGTGCTGGACTCCGAGCAGCGCCGTGAAACCCGCATGAATCAGGTCAGCGATGCCCTGAACGCGCTGGTTACTCAACTTCAGGGCTTGCCGTTGCCGGGTGAAGTTGCCCGGCCCTTGAAAAAGCTGGCGAAGAAACTCGATGGTGGGGTCGCCCAGTCACGCGAGTTACCGCCATTGCTGGGTGAACTCAGTGGCTTGCAAGGGCGTGCCCTCTCGTCGTTGAGCAAACCGGATGACGAGGCCCGGCCGGGCTTCCTGCAACGCCTGTTCGGCAACCGCGACCAGGAGCCTCAGCATGAGGCCGCTCAGCCTGCGCAACCTGCGCCTGCAATTGCCCCACCTGAAGCCCAACCACAGCCGGATGGGCCCGTGCTGGTGGACTTGCCGCCGCGTGATGCAGACGAGCTGCAACCTCTGACGGCTGCTGCGCCTGACCCAGCGCCTGAGGAAACTGCGCATGTTGCCCAGCCGCAAGTGCCTGCAGAGGCACACCGCGCTGAACAACCGCGGGTGGTCCAGCCTGAAGCTGAGCCGCAGGCCGCAGAGGCTCCCGAAATGCCGGAGCAGCCGGCGGACCCGGTGCCGGCGACACTTGAAGAAGTGTTCGCAGGAGACGGCCCCTACGCCCTTCCCGATGCGCTGGAGCCGCCGTACAGCCAGGTTGCCGCACACATCGAACAAACGCTGATCGGCCTGCTGGACGACCTCAGCCTGCCGGAGCGCCACAAGGCTCAGGCCCAGGAAATGCGCGAGCGGGTAGCACGCGGGCTGAACTGGTATGAACTGATCCCGGTTCTCGACGACTTGGCCGTGCTCATGTTGGCGATAACCGACAGCGGCCAGCACGAATTCGAGACTTACCTGCAGCAGCTCAACGAGCGCCTCGACAGCTTCCAGAGCCACCTGCACGAAGCCAGCGCCGGGCATGCCGACAACAGTTCTGCTGCGCGCGAGCTGGACAACCAGCTGCGCGAACAGGTCGGCGGCCTGCAAAGCAGCGTTCAGGGCGCGGTGGATGTGGACAGCCTCAAGCACATCCTGGAAAACCGCCTGGAAACATTGCTTGGCACCATGGACGAGCACCAGCACGAGCGCGATCGCCGCGAGCAGGAACTTGCCGGGCGCCTGCAGGGCCTGGCAGAGCGGGTCGCCAGCATGGAACAGGAAGCCCTTGGCTATCGCGAACACCTGGAAGAACAGCGGCAGAAGGCATTGATCGACCCGCTGACAGGGCTCCCCAATCGGGCGGCCTGGAGCGAACAGGTCGAGCGCGAAATGCTCGACTGGCAGGAAAGTGGTGGTCACTTGGCCATGGCGATCCTAGATCTGGACCACTTCAAGCGTATCAATGACAGTTACGGCCACCTCGCCGGCGACAAGGTACTTAAGATCGTCGCCGATCAGTTGCGCAAGCGCCTGCGCGTCCGCGATTTCATTGCCCGCTTCGGCGGTGAAGAGTTCGTGCTGTTGTTGCCGCAGACTTCCCCGGCAGCCGCAGCCCATGTTGCCGAAACGCTGCGCGCGGCGATCGAGGCCTGCCCGTTCCATTTCAAGGGCGAACGCGTGGTCATCACCACATCCATCGGTTTGAGCGCTTTCCGTTCTGGCGAACGTGGCGACCAGGTGCTCAAGCGCGCCGACGCTGCGTTGTATCGGGCCAAGGATCAAGGACGTAATCGCGTGGAACAAAGCTGAACGGGTAGCCTGTGCGCGCTTACGTTATCCTATTGCGTTACTGCCCGATTAGCTTGGCTTCCCACATGAAAGCATTGATTTGTGCGTTACTGATGCTGGTACTGGCCGGTTGCTCGACCGGCTTGCGCATCGACCGCAGCCACCCTTCCGCCAACCAGGACAACCGTATCCAGTTCGTTGTCCTGCACTACACCAACGCCTCGCTGGAGCGTTCGCTGGCATTGCTGACCCATGGCGAAGTCAGCGCGCATTACCTGATCGGCGACGGCCCAGGGACGGTCTACCAGCTGGTCGACGAGAACCGTCGCGCCTGGCATGCCGGTGACAGCCAGTGGCAAGGGCGCACCTGGTTGAATTCAAGCTCCATCGGCATCGAGATCGTCAACCCCGGGTTCGACGATACTGCCAATGGCCGCGTCTGGTACCCCTACAGCGAGGCGCAGATCCAGTCGCTGATCGCTTTGCTCAAGGATATCGTCAAGCGCAACAACATCGAGCCGCGGCACATCATCGGCCACAGCGACATTGCGCCATCGCGTAAGCTCGACCCTGGCCCGTTGTTCCCTTGGAAGCGCCTGGCGGATGCGGGCCTTGGCGTCTGGCCCGAGCCCAATGCCGTGGCCCGCCAGCAGGCGTACTTCAACGTCAATCCTCCAACCATCGGCTGGTACCAGCAGGAACTGGCGCGCTTCGGCTATGCCATCGAGCAGACCGGGCAGCTGGATGTCGCTACGCGGCATGTGATCGCCGCCTTCCAGATGCATTTCCGCCCGCAGCGTTTCGACGGCATGCCGGACGCTCAGACCGCTGCCATGCTTTCGGTACTGAATCGCATGCGCTAAGGCGAATCGTATTCGGGCGCCAAACGGCAGAGCCGATTCTCATTCCAGTTGCTATACCTTGTTAATCAACTGGATGCTGCCCATGTCTGCCCTGATTTCTGTGTTGCGCCAATTTTTTTACCGCCCCTGGATGCTGGCCTCCCTGGCAGCGTTGGCCAGCGCCGCCGTATTGCTGACCGCCAGCATCGGTATTGCGCTGCAGCAGATGAAGGAAAGCGAGAGCGCGCAGATGAACGCCCAGGGCGAGCGCTTTCTTGACCGCCTGGAGCAGGTGTTCGGCCAACTGCGCGAGGGCGTTGACGAACTGCAGGCGCAGTCGCTGCGCGGCTGTAGCCCGGCGATGGTTTCGGTGTTGCAGCAAGTAGGTCTGGGTTCGCGCTTCATTTATGAAGCCGCTTATGTGGATGCCAATGTCGCTTGCTCAAACCGGGGCGGGGCCAGGGCCTTCGTGCCAACGCGTGCGCCGGATATCCAGGGGCCGACCTACAGCTACTGGCTCAACACCACCACTGAGCCCAACGAAAACCTCGCTGCCTTGATGCTGGCGCGGGGTAATTTCCTGGTTTCCACCTCGCGTGGGCACCTGACCGACGTGGTTGACCTGCCACCGGGCGGCAGCCTGCTGGTGGTGCTGGATAACGGCACCCGTGCAATCCCGGTGCTGGGCCCGCCCCAGGCGTGGCCGCCCACCAGTGGCTGGCCACCCCCCAGCCAGAAGTCTTTGTTCGAACTGCGCGATCGGCTGGTCTATCGCATGCCGACCAAGTCGCCGGACTACCAGCTGGTGCTGATCGCGCCGCGGGCCAGCCTGCCTTTACGCATGAACGGCATGCTCTGGCTGCTGTTCCCTGGCAGTGTGCTGGCGGCCTGCTGTATCGGCTGGCTGGTGCTGCAGTTGATTCTGCAGCGGCGTTCGATGAGTTCCGAACTGCAGAATGCCCTGCGCCGGGGCGAGTTGCAGGTGCTGTATCAACCCATCATCGAGCTCGACAGCCGTCGCTGTGTCGGTGCCGAGGCCCTGGTGCGCTGGCGCCGCCCGGACGGCTCGCTGACCAGCCCGGATTTGTTCATTCCGCTGGCGGAAAACACCGGGCAGATACGGCAGATCACCGATTTCGTGCTGCAGCGTGTGCTGGAGCAGTTGGGCCAGTTGCTGCGCTCGCATCGCAATCTTTATATTTCGGTGAACCTGGCAGCCTGCGATGTGATGGTGCCTCGCATAGGCCGGGTGGCGGCGCGGCTGCTGGCGTTGCATCGCGTCGCGGCCAGCCAGATTGCCTTTGAAGTCACCGAGCGCGGGCTGATCGACGTGGTGGTGGCGCGTGATAACCTCCAGGCCCTGCGTGCGGTCGGGCATCAAGTGTTGATCGACGACTTTGGCACGGGTTATTGCAGCCTGGCCTACCTGCAGACCTTGCCGGTGGACTGCCTCAAGATCGACAAGGCGTTCATCGATGCCTTGGGGCACGATGCTGCCAGCAGCGGCGTGGCGCCGCACATCATTCGCATGGCCCATGACCTGCACCTGCGGGTGATTGCCGAGGGCATCGAATGCGAGGCGCAGGCCGTGCTGCTCAACAGCGAGGGGGTGAATTACGGGCAGGGCTGGTTGTTTGCCCATCCGCTCAATGCCCGGCAATTCGCCGAACTGGTGACCCGTGGCCGGCAACCAAGGCGGGCGCGGATCGATGATGAGCCCTGAACGTGTGCCAGGTCAGACTGGCAAGGCCATATAGAACTGGGTGCCCTGCCCGGGCCGGGAAAACACACCCATGCGCCCGCCGTGCAGTTGCACGATCTCCTTGCACAGCGCCAGTCCCAACCCGGCGCCACCTTTCTTGCGCCCAACCTGTACGAACGGTTCGAAGATGCGCCCCTGCTGGCCATAGGCGATGCCCTCGCCATTGTCCTCGACGCTGATGATCATGCGCTCTGCGTGCCGCCGTGCATGCAGGCGGATGCGCCCACCGCTGGCGGTATGGCGGATGGCATTGTGCAGGAGGTTATCCAGCACCCGGTCGAGTTGCGCCACGTCTGCCTGGATGCGTGGCAGCGGTGGCTCCAGGGCTTTGATCAGCTCGATCTGCTTGGCGGCGGCCTGTTCACTGAAGCGTGCCTGCGCCCTGTCGAGCAGGTCGTCGATGGCGCATGGGGCAAGTTCGAGCTTCTGCAAGCCGCTCTGGTAGCGCGAGAAGTTGAGCAGGTCGTTGATCAACTGGGTCAGGCGCTGCATCTCTTCGCCAATGGTCTCCAGCAGATCGCTCTCGCGCGCCTCGGGCGGGAACTTCAAGCGCTCACGCAAAAGGCCGAATGCCATGTGCATGCCCGTGACCGGGGTGCGCAGTTCATGCGAGGCACGCAGCACGAACTCGCTGCGCACACGTTCGAAGGCGCGTTGCTCGGTGACATCGTGCAAGACCATCACTGCACCCAGGATCGGCCCTTGCGGATGGCTGACCGGGGTCAGGCTGTAGGTCAGCAGGCGTGATTCTTCATCGACCTCGATGCTCAGGTCCTCCGGTGGCCGATCCAGGCTGCCGCCGCGCAGGACCTGGCGCAGCTGTTGCTCCAGTTCCGGGCGCTGCAGGGCGTCGGCCAGGCCACTGCCGACCCGGCTGCTGTTCCAGCCCAGCTGCCGCTGAGCGACGGGGTTGAGGTGCTCCAGATGCCCCTGACGATCGATGATCAGCAAACCATCATCGATGCTGTCGAGCACGGCCTGCAGGCGCTGCTGGCCCGCCAACAGCTCATCGACATTGGTTGCCTGGTGCTTGCGCAAGGCGTCGGCCATCAGCCCGAAGCGGCGGGTCAGCTGGTTGAGTTCGACGGCCTGGGTGACCGGCAAGGTGATTTCGAAATCCCCTTGACCGAGCTGGTCGGCGGCCTTGGCCAGCGCCTCGATCGGCTGGCCGAAGCGTCGGGCGATGTTGTGCGCGGTGACGAAGCCTAGCACCAGCACCACCAGCCCCATCAGGCCAAGTATCCCGCAGACCAGCAAGGCGCCGTCACGGGTGCGCTCTTCGCTGCGGGTGATGTAGTCGAGGACCTGCTTGTGCGAATCGATCAGGTCGGTACGCACCTGGTTGAATGCTGCGCCCAAGGGTTGATCCACGCCCATGCTGCGCGCCGGTGCCGGGCTGTCGCGGTAAGCCTGGAGGAAGGCCTGGTAGTTGCTGCTGGCCTTGCTGAAACCGGTGCGTTCACCCCCTTCGGCCAAGCCATGGTTGAGCAGCTCCTGGAAGGTGTCCTGCAGGGGGCGAAGGCTGTCCGGTGCGGTGTCCTCGTCCAGCAGCAGCATCAGTTGCTCGCCGAGGTTCTGCCGCAGCTTCAGGCCCACTTCCAGCACATGGGTGGTTTCGCGCACCGACTGTTGCTGCACCGTGGCCATCTGCAGCACGCTCACCAACCCTAGCAACAGGCCCAGCAACGCCACGGTCACCAAGGCCGAAATGCTGAGGAAGAGCCGCGTGCGCAGCTTCATTGGCAGCTTCACAGGTTGTACTGCTTGCGCTTGCGGTAGAGCGTGGAGGCGTCGATGCCAAGGGTCTTGGCGGCCTGGTCGAGGGTGTCGCTGGCGGCCAGCACGGCACCGATGTGCGCGCGTTCCAGCTCATCCAGGCTCATGGCCGCACCTACCCGGGGCGCATTGCCTGCCGGTTGTTCGCCCATCCCCAAGTGAATGACTTCCACCCGCTCCTGGGGACAGATGATGCTGGCGCGTTCGATCACATTGCGCAGTTCGCGGATGTTGCCCGGCCAGCGGTAGTTGAGCAGCGCGCTTCGCGCTTCGTCGCTGAAACCACGGGCCGGACGGGAGTATTCCTTGACGAAGCGGGCCAGGAAGCGGTCGGCCAGGGTCAGGACATCCTCGCTGCGTTCGCGCAGCGGCGGCAGGTGCAGGGTGATGACATTGAGGCGATAGAGCAGATCTTCGCGGAAGCGGTTCTCGCGCACCATGTCGTCAAGGTTGAGGTTGGTCGCCGCAAGGATGCGCACGTCGGCGCGGCGGGTGACCGGGTCGCCCACGCGCTCATATTCCTTGTCCTGGATGAAACGCAACAGCTTGGGCTGCAAGGTCAGGGGGAAATCACCGATTTCATCGAGGAACAGTGTGCCGCCATCCGCCTGGTTGACCCGACCCAGGGTGCTCTCGCTGGCACCGGTAAACGCACCACGGGTATGGCCGAACAGTTCGCTTTCCATCAGTTCGGCATTCAGCGATGGGCAGTTGATGGTCACGCAAGCCTTGCGTGCTCGCTTGCTCCAGCCGTGAATGGCGCGAGCCAGCTCGCCCTTGCCGGTGCCCGACTCGCCGAGAATGAGGATATTGGCATCGGTGGTGGCCACCTGGCGGGCGGTCTCCAGCACAGCCATCATTGCCGGGCTGTGCGAGTCGAGGCCGTCCTTGGGTTTGCGGACTTCGCCTTCGAGGGCCTCCAGGCGGGCCGAGAGTTGACGGACCTCCAGCTGCTTGGCGGTAGCCAGGCGCAACTGATCAGGGCTGCAGGGTTTGACCAGGTAATCGGCGGCGCCGGCCTGGATGGCATCGACTGCGGTGTCGATCGCTGAATGCGCGGTGACGATCACCACCCTCATCCAAGGTGCCTGAATACGCATCTGCGCCAGCACATCGAGGCCGTTGTCCTCGCCAAGGCGCAGGTCGAGGAAGCACAGGTCGAACACCTGGCGCTGCAGCAACGCATCAGCCTGTGCGGCGCTGTTGGCCGTGGCCACGCTGTAGCCTTCGTCTTCCAGGCAGTAGCGGAAGGTGCGCAGGATCGCGGACTCGTCATCCACCAGCAGAATGCGGCCTTGGTTGTCCTGGGCTGATTCCATTTACTGCGCTCCTTCGGATATATCTTCAATTAGTGTGGGAAAAATCGGGCAAGTTGCACGGTCAATTGTGAAGGAATCTGTCCTTTGCATGCTAGCCAATGGCCGAGTCTTACCGTGACGCCAGATATCCCGGTAATTTTCTTAGAGCAGCACGCTGGCACATTGGTTGCGATGATTTTCTGCTTTTGCCAACTAAAAGGAGGTCCAACCGTGTCCCCTAGCATCCGAATGGCCGTGCTGGCGGCCGCCATGCTGTCCATTTGCACACCTGCGTCGGCCGATCCTGTCCAGGACGCTCGCCTGGAGGGTTCGCTGCAAACCGCGTTGGCCCTCAACAGGGTGCTCAACCCGTTCCGCATCAAGGTCGAGGTCGATGGCCAGCTGGCCCGCCTTTCTGGCGAAGTCGAGAACAGCGTCGAGCGCGAGCTGGCCGAACATGTGGCCCTGGCCACACGGGGCATCGAGCAGGTCGACAACCAGTTGCGAGTCAACGCCGAACTGGTCGAGCGCCCGCTGGAGCTGCGTGCCTACGCCCAGCGGCTTGAAGATGTGACCTTGGCGGCGGTGATCCGGGCGCGCTTGCTGTGGAGCCGGATCACGGAAAAAGCGCCTATCGAAGTGCAAAGCAGCGATGGCGTGGTGACCCTGCGTGGCAAGGTCGACAGTGCCGAGGCCAAGGATCTGGCGGGCGTGGTGGCGCGTACCACTGACGGTGTGCACCTGGTCAACAACCTGGTAAGCCTTGATAGCGCGGCCATGGCCAAGGCAAGGGAGAACCCGGCAGGGGCTCAGAACGGGCCGCAGCCAAGCGACAGTTGGGTGGTCGACAAGATTCAGACCAGCTTGCGTTTCAGCCGCAATCTGGACGGTTTGAATATCAAGGTGGCCAGCGAGCAAGGCATAGTGCGGCTGACCGGTGAGGTGGTCAGCAGTGAGCAGAAGACCATTGCCGTGGAGATTGCCCGGCAGATCATCGGTGTGCGGGGTGTCGACGCCGATCTGCTCAAGGTGGCGACCAAGGTCGAGGGTTGAATCGTGCAATTCGCACGACCTCAGCAGGGTCATCGTGCAGGATACGTCCTAAGCGGGGTTTCCCATCTATTTTAAGTTATTGATTTTAAAGGATTTTATTTGATCGGGCGGACTGGCATGCAGGCTGCAATTACTTGTTCAGGTTTGAACAGAAAAATTACAGTAGGAGAAGCTGGCATGAACCGCCCATCCGTCAAACGCTCGCTGAATGCCGCACTCCCCGTGCGCCAGTTCCTGTTCCTTGGGATGGCATTGCTGCTGACCTTGGCCGCCGGCCTCTTCTATTACAGCTGGCAGACCGCGCGCTTGGCCGACCAGGTGGCAGCGCAAACCGCGCTGCTGACGCAGATTCAGGCAAGTCGCGCCAACACCTTGGTAAAAGCCGCCGAACCTGTCGGGCAGCGGCCTGCCGCCAACACCTCACCGGCCACCGTCGACAACATTGTGCCCCAGCAGCGCTGGGTGTTCTGAAACGCTGGCCACACCGTTTTCAAAAAAGAAAGGAGAAGCATCATGCTGAGTTGGGCTATCACTTTCCTCATCATCGCCATTGTCGCCGCAGTGCTTGGCTTCGGTGGTATCGCTGGCGCCGCTACGGGTATTGCGAAGATCCTGTTCATTGTCTTCCTGGTCCTGTTCGTCGCCTCCTTCTTCTTTGGACGTGGTCGAGGTTGAAGATGAGCAGGAAGCTATGCGCAGCCCTGGCTGTCACCGCCCTGATGACAGGCGGTAGTACAGCCGTGCTGGCGGCCAATGATGGCCAGATCCGGGTCGAGCAGTTGCTCGGCTCGGACCCTGAATACCGGGAAACCTGGCAAGACACGATCAAGGGCGAGGAACGCCTGCCCGATTGGGTGATCAACCTGAGCGGCAGCGGCCAGGAGCAGATGTCTGCGGTGACCGAAGACGGGGACAAGTACCTGGTCGGGCCGTTGTGCGAGTCGCCGCAGAACTGCACCTACAAGCGCTTGATCGTAGCGTTCAGCTGGGACAAGGACGACGCCTACGGGATGCTTGTCGAGGTGCCCGAAGGCTTGCCTGGTGACAAGTCGCCGACCCGCCATGCGCAGTATCGTTGGCTGGGCAAGCCGGACGACGGCATGAAGGCCTTGTTGCAAGAGCAACTCAAGCGTGACCCGAACTGGTACTGACCAGCGGTCGCGCGCTGTCATGCAATAGAAGCGGAACCTTTTTATCTTTCCTGCTTCTATGATGCGCCGCCCCGAGGAGGGGCCGCGCATGACCAGGGGGCCGGGCTGTTCTGATTGTTGCAGGATCGGAGTGGCCTAGGGGTACAGGGAGTACCTCCAGCTTTGGGCCGGGTCAGGAAAAGGCAGAATCGGAAGCATCAGGTCGGGGGTGTCTGACAACATCGTAACCTGGCCTGGCTTCCGAGGCGCCATGCCCCGTTGTGCGGATTCCTTTCAGGTTGCTGGCTCCAGGACACATTTTGTGTTGACCGTACATCAACTTTTTTTCGTTCGCCGAAGGGCCGCGCAAGTGGCATTTCGGCCATTCGGATTGTCGAACAGGCCGTTTTCATCTCCCCTCATATCCCGCCAAAACTGCCTAAATATGGCGGTTCGGTCTTGTTCGGATTCCCGAACGTTATAAATCAATGACTTACGTGCGACGCATTTTGACTTGGTGGTATATGCTGTTTCGGCATGGGGTATGCGTTTCCGGCATTAGATTTCAGCCTGTCCCATCGCAATAGTTGCCGCCTTTTCGCTGGCCCGAGCGCCCTGTCGCTCGCTCGCGGTGTCCTTACACGAGGTCCCCGGACGGAAGCCCAAAGCTGCCCGTGACGTTGCCAACGGCTCTGTTACGCGCTTTTCCGGTCGGTACCCGTGACCACTAGAACAAAGGGTAAAGACATGAAGAAGGCAAAACTGAGCCTCGCCTGGCAGATCGTCATCGGTCTGCTCCTGGGTGTTGCAGTCGGCGCGCTGCTGAACCACTTCAGCGCGGAAAAGGCCTGGTGGATCAGCAACGTCCTCCAGCCCGCCGGTGACATCTTCATTCGCCTGATCAAGATGATCGTCGTCCCGATCGTGATTTCGTCGCTGATCGTGGGTATCGCCGGGGTTGGCGATGCGAAGAAACTGGGCAGCATCGGCCTGAAGACCATCCTCTACTTCGAGGTGGTGACCACCATCGCCATCGTTGTCGGCCTGGTATTGGCCAACCTGTTCCACCCGGGCGCCGGCATCGACATGAGCACCCTGGGTACCGTCGACATCTCCAAGTACCAGGCCACTGCAGCCGAGGTGCAGCATGAGCACGCGTTCATCGAGACCCTGCTCAACCTGATCCCGTCGAACATCTTCGCAGCGCTGATGCGTGGCGAAATGCTGCCGATCATCTTCTTCTCGGTGATGTTCGGCCTCGGCCTGTCGAGCCTGCAGGCCGACCTGCGTGAGCCGCTGGTGCGCACCTTCCAGGCTGTGTCGGAGACCATGTTCAAGGTCACCCACATGATCATGAACTACGCCCCGATCGGTGTGTTCGCCCTGATCGCCGTGACTGTTGCCAACTTTGGCTTCAGCTCGCTGCTGCCGTTGGCCAAGCTGGTACTGCTGGTGTACTTCGCCATCGCCTTCTTCGCCTTCATGGTGCTGGGCCTGGTAGCGCGCCTGTTCGGCTTCTCGGTGATCAAGATCATGCGCATCATGAAAGATGAACTGATCCTCGCCTATTCCACTTCCAGCTCCGAGACCGTGCTGCCGCGTGTGATCGAGAAAATGGAGAAGTACGGCGCGCCGAAGTCGATCTGCTCGTTCGTGGTGCCGACCGGCTACTCGTTCAACCTCGACGGTTCGACCCTGTATCAGAGCATCGCGGCCATCTTCATTGCCCAGCTGTACGGCATCGACCTGTCCTGGAGCCAGCAGCTGCTGCTGGTGCTGACGCTGATGGTCACCTCCAAAGGCATCGCCGGCGTGCCGGGCGTTTCCTTCGTGGTGTTGCTGGCAACACTCGGCAGCGTTGGTATCCCGTTGGAAGGCCTGGCCTTCATCGCCGGCGTCGACCGCATCATGGACATGGCACGTACCGCCCTGAACGTGATCGGCAACGCCCTGGCAGCGCTGGTAATTGCGCGCTGGGAAGGCATGTACGACGCCGCCAAGGGCGAGCAGTACTACGCCTCGCTGATGGCAGACAAGCAGGAAGCTGCCGTGGTTGGCGAAGCCGTCAAGCGCTGAGCCTGACCTGCTGAACCAGAAAGCCCCGACTTGTCGGGGCTTTTTGCTGTCTGTGGGTTTGTACAGGCTGGTTGCTAACCACTGTGGGAGCGGGCGTGCCCGCGAACACCGGCGAAGCCGGTGCCATCCACCGCGGTGCCTGCTTCGCGGGGACGCCCGCTCCCACAAGGCTGTCCATCAGGCCTGAGGGCTCCAGCCAGGGGCGCCGATACGCTATCATTCGGGCATTTTTCAGGGGGAACACACGGATGCTCAACGGCCTTTGGCTCGGCTTTTTCCTGGTGGCGGCCGTCTCCGCCCTGGCCCAATGGCTGGTCGGTGGCAATGCCGGCATCTTCGCCGCGATGGTCGAGAGCATCTTCGCCATGGCCAAGCTGTCGGTGGAGGTCATGGTCCTGTTGTTCGGCACCCTGACCCTGTGGCTGGGCTTCCTCAAGATCGCTGAAAAGGCCGGCATCGTCGAATGGCTGGCGAAGGTGCTCGGGCCGCTGTTTGCCCGCTTGATGCCGGAAGTGCCGCCCGGCCACCCGGCCCTGGGCCTGATCACCATGAACTTCGCTGCCAACGGCCTGGGCCTGGACAACGCCGCCACGCCGATCGGCCTCAAGGCCATGCGCGCACTGCAGGAACTCAACCCCAGCAGTACGACGGCGAGCAACGCGCAGATTCTGTTCCTGGTACTCAACGCCTCGTCGCTGACCCTGCTGCCGGTGACCATCTTCATGTATCGCGCCCAGCAAGGCGCCACCGACCCTACCCTGGTGTTTCTGCCGATCCTGCTGGCCACCAGTGCCTCGACCCTGGTCGGCCTGCTGTCGGTGGCGGTGATGCAGCGCTTGCGCCTGTGGGATCCGGTGGTGCTCGCCTACCTGATCCCCGGTGCGCTGCTGCTGGGCGGCTTCATGGCTTTCCTGGGCACCCTGTCGGCGGCCGCGCTGGCCAGCCTGTCGTCGATCCTCGGTAACCTGACCTTGTTCGGCGTGATCATTCTGTTTCTGCTGATCGGCGCGCTGAAGCGGGTGCAGGTGTACGAAACCTTCGTCGAGGGCGCCAAGGAAGGTTTCGACGTGGCAAAGAGCCTGCTGCCTTACCTCGTGGCCATGCTGGTCGCGGTGGGCGTGCTGCGGGCATCGGGCGCACTCGAGCTGGCCCTGGATGGCATCCGCCAGGCTGTCAACTGGGCGGGCCTGGATACCCGCTTTGTCGAGGGCCTGCCCACGGCGCTGGTCAAGCCGTTTTCCGGTAGCGCGGCGCGGGCCATGCTGATCGAGACCATGCAGACCCACGGCGTCGACAGCTTCCCGGCCTTGGTGGCAGCGACGATTCAAGGCAGCACCGAAACCACGTTCTACGTGGTGGCAGTATATTTCGGCGCAGTCGGCATCCAGCGTGTGCGCCACGCCGTGGGTTGTGCCCTGCTGGCCGAGCTGGCCGGTGTGATTGCAGCCATCTGCGTCTGCTACTGGTTCTTTGCCTGAACCTGATGCTGAGCCTGGCTGCTTTGCGCTACGGTCCAGTTCACCACCAGCCTGGCCAGCTGATCGCTGGCTGCGCCAAAGCCGGCGACCACGGCTGACACCTGGGTATCCGCCAGCGGCTGGCGTACTTCGAAGCGTTTGCTGCTGAGGATACGCTGGCTGCGGCCTTGCACCAGGCGTGCGTCGTAGCGGATCACCACGTCCACCTTGCCCCCCGGCTGGTACTCGCTCTGGAACGCTTGCAGTTCGCCGCTCAGCTCGTAATCGGCCTGCAGGTTGCTGTCGTCGGCGCTCAGCCGCTGCACCCGGCCGTCGCGCTGGAAGCCATCGAGCAAGCGGTTGCGCACCAGCAACGGGACCGGGTCGCTCCAGCGGGCGCCCTTGTAGTTGCTGATCACATCGCCTTGGGGGATCACTGCGATGCGTGGCCCGGCCAGCACTTCGCTGGCCAGTGGCTTGTTCAGGCGCAGAGACCAGGCCACCGGGGTGCTGCTGTGGCTAGCCTGGTTGACCGGCAGGCGGTAGACATCCACCGGTTCGCTCTGCGGCAGGATCGAGCAGGCGCTGGCCAGGCTCAAGGCGGCTGTCAGGGCCAGCAGGCGCAGCGATGGGGTCATGGCTGGAACTCCTTGTTGTTGTCACGGCCCAGCAGGTAGCCGCTCGGGTCAGCTTCCAGGCGCCGGGAAATACCCTTGAGCGAATTGAGGGTTTCGCGCAGCTCGCGGATGGCCGGGGTCAGCTGGTTGAGCCCCTGGGCGCCGTCGTCGATGGACTGGCGATTGTCTTGCAGCAGGCTGTTGAGGGTCGCGGCGCTGGCGGCCAGCGACTGCATGGCCTGCTCGGCGCTGCCGATGGCTTGCTTGCCCTGGGTGCCGAGCAGGCCGTTGGCATTGCGCATCAGCGCCTGGGTTTCGGCCAGGGTGGCATTGGCCTGCTTGCCGACCTGGGCCAGCTGGGCGATTGCCTCGCTGATACCGCCGTTCTGGTTGGCGAAGGCACCGGTGGTGTGGTCGAGGTTGGCCAGGGTGTTGCTCAGGTGCTCGATGTTGCTGTCCGAGAACATCTGCGTGGCGTTGTGCAGCAGCATGTTGATGTTGGTCACCAGGTCACTGCTGTCATTGAGCAGGCGTGAGATCGGCGAAGGTGAGGCGACGATCACCGGCAGCTTGCCGTCCTTGCCCTTGAGTTCCGGGCTGTGCGGCGTGCCGCCGCTGAGCTGGATGAACGAGTTGCCGGTGACCCCGGCCAGGGTCAGCTTGGCCTGGGTGTCTTCCTTGACCGGGGTGTCACCGCTCAGGCGCACGCGGGCCAGCACCCGGCGTGGGTCTTTCGGGTCCAGGCGCAGGCTGGTGACATCGCCGACCTTGATACCGTTGTACTGCACCGGGCTGCCGCGGGACAGCCCGGAGACGGCTTCGTTGAAGATCACCTCGTAGTCCTTGAAGGCGTCGTCGACGCTGGACTTGGTCAGCCACAGGCCGAACAGCATGGCGCCAGCTACCACCAGCACCGTGACCAGGCCAATCAGGACGTGATGAGCTCGGGTTTCCATTTTTCAGTGCTCCTGCCTGGCGCTGGCGGCAGCGTGTTCCGCTGCGCGCCCGCGTGGGCCGTGAAAGTACTCGTGGATCCAGGGGTCGTTGGTCTGCTCGACTTCGGCCAGGGGGCCGGCGATCAGTACCTTCTTCTGTGACAACACGGCGATCCGATCGGTAATGGTGTAGAGGGTGTCGAGATCATGGGTGATCAGGAATACGCTCAGGCCCAAGGCATCGCGCAGGGTCAGGATCAACTGATCGAAGGCGGCAGCACCGATCGGGTCGAGGCCGGCGGTGGGCTCGTCGAGGAACAGGATGTCCGGGTCCAGCGCCAGCGCGCGCGCCAGGGCGGCGCGCTTGATCATGCCGCCAGAGAGCGACGCAGGGTATTTGTCGGCAGCGGAGATGGGCAGGCCAGCCAAGGCCAGCTTGACCCCGGCCAGGTGTTCGGCATCGGCGCGCGACAGGCCAGCGTGCTCGATCAGCGGCAGGGCGACGTTTTCGGTCACGGTCAACGACGAGAACAGCGCACCTTTCTGGAACAGCACACCGAAGCGGCGTTCGACCAGTGAACGCTGTTGCTCGCGCAACCCGGCCAGGTCTTCGCCGAATACCTTGATCTGCCCTTCGTCAGGGCGGCGCAGGCCGATGATGCTGCGCAGCAGCACCGACTTGCCGCTCCCCGACCCACCGACCACCGCGAGGATTTCGCCGCGGTACAGGTCGAGGTCGAGATCCTTGTGTACCACCTGGCTACCGAAGCGATTGCAGATGCCCCGTGCCTCGATCACCGCTTCCCGGCCACTCACCAGCCCATCTCCATGCAGAACAGCGCTGCCACCGCATCCAGCACGATGACCACGAAAATCGATTGCACCACGCTGGAAGTGGTGTGGGCACCGACCGATTCGGCGCTGCCGCTGACCTTGAAGCCCTCGAGGCAACCGATGGCGGCGATCAGGAAGGCGAAAATCGGCGCCTTGGCCAGGCCGACCAGGAAGTGCTGCACGCCGATGTCGGATTGCAGCAGCGACAGGAACATGGCCGGCGATATCCCCAATGACAGGGCACAGACCACCGCTCCCCCGACGATGCCGCAGATCATCGCGACGAAGGTCAGCAAGGGCAGCGAGATCAGCAGCGCCAGTACCCGCGGCACCACCAGCAGTTCGATGGGGTTAAGGCCCAGGGTGCGGATGGCATCGATCTCTTCATTGGCCTTCATCGAGCCGATCTGTGCGGTGAAGGCACTGGCGGTGCGCCCGGCCATGAGTATGGCGGTCAGCAGTACGGCGAATTCGCGAAGAAACGAGAAGGCCACCAAGTCGACGGTGAACACGGTTGCACCGAAGTCGGCCAGCACCGTAGCGCCAAGAAAGGCCACCACGGCGCCGACCAGAAAGGTCAGCAAGGCCACGATGGGGGCTGCATCCAGCCCGGTCTGCTCGATGTGCGCGATCACCGGGGTGACACGCCAGCGGTGTGGCTGCAGCAGGCGGCGCAGCAGGGTTTCGATGATCAGGCCGAGGAAGCCGAGCAGCTGCAGGGTGTCCTGCCACAGCGTGCCGACCGCGCAACCGATACGCTCCAGCAGCACCAGCACCACGTTGCGCTCGGGCTGCTTGACCGGGATACAGTAGTCCTGCACCGAGCAGTACACATTCTTGAGCAGGGCACGACTGGCTTCGGGCAGGCCGTGGGTGCACTGCGAGAGGCGCTCGGAGCCAAGCAGTTCGGCCAGCAGCGAGGCCCCGGCGGTGTCCAGGCGGCCCAGCTGGCTGAGGTCGGCGATGGTGTCGGCACCATACTGCGTGCGCAGGCGCTCGCTGTCGCGCTTGAGGCTGGCGTAGTGAGCCAAGGTCCAGTCACCGGCGATCCGCAGGCAGGCCGGTTGGCAACGGGTGTCCAGGGTGGCGCTGGGGGTGGTCATAGGCTCCATGCATCCGGCTGGGCTAGAGGCTGATCATAGCGCAGCGGGCATGGAGCGGTTTGTTGAAAATGTGCTGTCGTGCGCCCAGCGTCACGGCGCAGGCGCGTCGTCCACCACCTTGAAGCGCAGCACGCCGATCATCTGGCCGTCTTCGGTCAGCACTCGGACCTGCCACTTGCCCACCGCGTTGGGCGGGAAGTTCTGCTTGTGGGTCCAGGCACGGTAGCCTTCCTTGCGCCCGCCGTGGATATCCAGGGCAATGCGATCGACTTCCTGGCCGTCCTTCTGCCACACATGGTAGATGCGTTCGTCCAGGCCGCGCGGCGCGTTGATTGCGGTATAGGCGTACAGGCCATTGCTGCGGATGCGGCTGGCGGCCACCTCTTCCAGCGATTCGCCCGGTTGACGATTGAGTACTTCGGTGCTGACCGCCACGTCCGTCATCCACAGTGTTGCGGGCGGCACCCACGAACGCAGCAACCAGCCACTGCCGCCCACCGCCAGGGTCACCAGTACCAGTGCCACGCCGCGGCGCCAGGTATTGACCGGGAAGCTGCTGATCAGGCTTGGGAACGACAGCGCCATGGCGGCGATCAATGACAGCTTGAAACTCTGTGCAGTGGTCAGGTGAAGGATGATCGGTAGCGCGGTCAGCAGTGCGGCGAACAGGGTCAGGGTGTGCAGTGCAAGGAACAGCCAGCGCCGGGGTGCCAGCCACTTGTAGTAGAGCGGGTCGATGATCGAAATGAGCCCGGCGGCCCCAAGCAGGCCGGTAAACACCAACTGGCCGCTGTTCCAGGTGGTGGTGATGAAGAAGAACGGCAGAACGAAGAACAGGCTTTCCTGGTGAATCATCTGCGTTGCGTAGCGCAGCAACGGCTGCGGGATCTCGCGCTTGAAGGTGCGCGCGAACAGGCCGGTCAGGGTGTTTTCCAGCATCAACCAGACCCAGCTGACCAGCATGAGGATGGCGATCCAGCTGGCCAGGCTGGCCTGGCGATCGACCAGGATGAAGCTGCCGATACCGGAAAGGAAGCCACCGAGCGCGATGACGCCGGGGTAGCGTTTGAGCAGCTCGATGACGCGCTGGACGAAGTGGGGTATTGGGGGCATGGGTCTGCAACACGAATATGAAGTGGCTGTACCGGCCCTTTCGCGGGTAAACCCGCTCCCACAGGGGTCGCACGGCATTCAACAGCTGTGCACTACCTGTGGGAGCGGGTTTACCCGCGAAGAGGCCGGTACTGGCAAAAGGATACCGCTGATTCACTGCTGCCGTGTAGCACCACTCGGTCGTTCCGGCTTGTGCCGACGCCAGCGCAGCAGCCCCAGCGCCAGTATCAGCCCCAACAGCAAGGCAACCAGGCCATAAAGCTCGTCGTACCCCAGGAACGGCTTTTCGATCCGCAAGTAGCCCTGCTCCTTGAGCAATTCCTTCAGGGCCGCATTGGCCTCTTCCAGCGTCACCTGGCGCAGCTTGCGTGCCGGGTCGGCAAAGCGGCCGTTGTTGTAATCGTTCAGCGCCCCCCAGTAATAATCGGCCAGCGCACTGTTGCCCTGAGTGCTCCAGCTTTCCTTGGCCACGGCGGCATCCTTGATGCGGGCAAAGGTGTCCGGGTCGAGGCCTTCCTTGCGCAAATGATCGAACAGTTGCTGCATGACCTTCACGGCGTGGTCGATATCCTCGCGCTCAAGGTCGGCATTGAGGCTCAGCATACCGCTGTCGCCAAAGCTCTCACGTTGTACCGACGGCCCATACGACAGGCCGTTGCGCAGGCGCAGCTGGTCGTACAAGGCCCAGTCGAGGTAG
This sequence comes from Pseudomonas sp. NBRC 111130, assembly GCF_001320485.1. NCBI lineage: Bacteria > Pseudomonadati > Pseudomonadota > Gammaproteobacteria > Pseudomonadales > Pseudomonadaceae > Pseudomonas > Pseudomonas sp. NBRC 111130. Next base: position 18,266 of record NZ_BCBG01000012.1, on the reverse strand, counting down.
CGCGACAGCAGGTCAAGGGTCTGTTGATGGTCATTGTCCAGAACCGGCTCGATGAACAGCCAATGCAGCTTGACGCTATCGCCCAACAGGCCATGGGTCAGGTCGCGGCGCTGCTCGGCCTGTTCGCTGATGCTTTCAAGGTTGCGCCGCTCTTCCGGCTCGGTGGCAGGCAGTTCGCCGAAGGTGCGCTCCAGATAGGCCGGCAGCAGCCGATCCAGGCCGCCGACGACGATCAAGGTCATGTTATTGGCGGCGTACCAGCGGTCACGCAGGGTTTTCACCTGCTCCAGGGTCATGTCCGCGACGTTGGAGCGCTCGGGGCATTTCAGGCCTAGTTCGGTGGCCAATTGATCGCTGGCCGGGTGGCCGATGTCCTGACGGTCGAGCCAGCGCTGCAGGTGGCCATAGTGGCCGCCATCCTCGCGCTCGATGATGCGCTTGGCCGTGGCCAGGGCTTTGGCGTCGATACGCGTGTCGCGGATGATCGCCAGCAACAGGTCGAGCACCTTGCGCTGGTTGCGTGCCGGCGCCTCGATGACAAACGTCGTGTCGGCGCTGCTGGTGTAGGCGTTCCACTCGCCCCCCAGGCTTTGCAGTCGTTCTTCCAGTCCGCCTTCACCAGTTGCGTCGATGCCGGTGAACAGCAGGTGTTCGAGCAGGTGCGGCAACTCTTTCTGCTCGCAGTCGAAGTCATCCAGGCCAACCCCTACCACCAGGCGGATCGCCACATGGTCGCGCTCGTAACCGGACTTCAGGATCACCTGCAGGCCGTTGGGCAACAGGTAACCCTCGACCCGCGAGCGATCGAGGGCAAATGAGGGCAGGCTGCAGATCAGCAGGCAAACGAACATCAGGCAACGCATGGGCGAGCGACGGTCTCCAGGTGTGCGAGATCAGGACAGGTGGGCATCTTCCGGAACGCTGTCGAGCAGCAGCCCGCCAGTGTCCGAGCCACCCAGTACCACATAGGCACTGCTGCAGAACAAAGAGTTCAACCGCTTCATGTCGGCGATCAGCTCCAAGTGTAGCGAACTCGTCTCGATACTTTGCACCACCTTACGTTGCAAGCGGCTGACATGGGCATGCGCCAGGCGCCGTTCCTGGGCGCGAAAACGGCGCTTTTCGCGCAGCAGCAGGCGTGCGCTTTCCGGGTCGGCACTGAGAAACACCGACAGCCCCAGGCGCAGGTTGGCCAGCAATTGTTCCTGCAGCCCGGTGAGTTCCTCCAGGCCGACCTGGGAGAACTCCCGGCGCTGGCTGGTTTTCTGCTGTTGCACCTTGCGCAGCATGCGTTCGATCAGGTCGCAGGCTAGCTTCAGGTTAATCGCCAGCTCGATGATTTCGGCCCAGCGCCGGTTGTCCTGGTCGCTGAGGTCTTCCCGCGGCATCTGCGCCAGGTACAGCTTGATCGCGCTGTACAGCGCTTCGGCATCTTCGCTCAAGGCCCGCACCTGCTGGGGCATGGCGGTATGGGTACCGCGCAAGGCGCCGAGCATGGCCTCCAGCAGGCTGTCGACAATGTCCCCCAGACGCAGGGTTTCACGCGCGGCATTGGCCAAGGCCAGGCTAGGCGTGGCCAGCGCCGAGGCATCGAGATGGCGCGGGCGTATCTGGCCGTTGCCAGCCTCGCGTTCGGGTAGCAGTGCGTTGCACAGGCGGCCCATGGGTTTGACCGTCGGCAGCATGATCAGGCAGCGCAGGGTGTTGTAGAGCAGGTGGAAGCCGATTACCAACTCCTGTGGGCTGAAGCTCAGGCTGTCCATCCACTCCACCAGCGGATGCAGCACGGGGATGATCAGCACCAGGCCGATCAGCTTGTACAACAGGCTGCCCAAGGCCACGCGGCGCCCTGCGGCGTTCTGCATGCTGGTGCTGATGAAGGCCAGCAGGCCGCTGCCGATGTTGGCGCCAACGACCAGGCCGATGGCCACCGGGAGGCTGATGACTTCGGCCCCGGCCAGGGTCGCGGTAAGCAGCACGGCAGCCAGGCTGGAATACGACACCATGGCGAACAGCGCACCTACCAGGGCGTCGAGCATGATGTCGCCGGTCAACGATGCGAACAGCACCTTCACCCCTTGTGCGTGGGTGATCGGCGTCGCAGCCTGCACGATCAGCTGCAGGGCCAGGATGATCAGGCCCAGGCCGATCCCCACGCGGCCCAACTGGCCTGCACGGGTCTGTTTGCGCGAGAGGAAGAAGATCACCCCGAGGAACACCAGCAGCGGCGATAGCCACGACAAGTCCAGGGTCAGTACCCGTGCCATCAGCGCGGTACCCACGTCGGCACCGAGCATGATCGCCAGCGCTGGGGTCATGGCCATCAGGCCCTGACCGACGAAGGAGGTAACCAGCATGGCGGTGGCATTGCTGCTCTGCACCACGGCAGTGACCACGATGCCGGCGATGAACGCCAGTGGCCGCCGGTTCATGTTCTGGCCGAGCACGCGGCGCAGGTTGGAGCCGAACACCCTGAGGATGCCGGTACGAACGATATGCGTGCCCCATACCAGCAAGGCTACGGCAGAGAGCAGGTTGAGCAGGGTCAGCATGGTCGAGCCCCCCTTTTGTTCTCGGGCTCCGGCGCTGGAGCCAAAATGTGTGAAGCCGTAAGCCTGGCCCGGGGGTGGGTGTTTTGATCCAGTGCTTACTCAAGCTTTAGTTGTTTTGCGGACCTCGCGCCAGCTTGGCACGCTCTGCAAGCATTTGAAATATTTGTGTCATGAAAGGCTGTACATGAAAAAGGGCCCGGGAGGGCCCTTTACGCTGCGTGTCCTGATCTTATTGACCCGGAATGTCCTTGCGCAGTTTCACCGGGTCGTGCTCCTTGCCCTGCTTGCGCGCCATGGCGGTGCGCATGCGGATGTTGATCGCCTCGACGGCCAGCGAGAAGGCCATGGCGAAGTAGACATAACCCTTCGGCACGTGCACGTCGAAAGATTCGGCGATCAGCACGGTACCAACGACGATCAGGAAGGAAAGGGCAAGCATCTTCAGCGACGGGTGCTTGTCGATGAAGTCGCTGATGGCGCCGGCGCAGGCCATCATCACCAGGACGGCGACAACGATGGCGGCGATCATCACCGGCACGTGCGAAACCATGCCGACGGCAGTGATCACCGAGTCCAGGGAAAACACGATGTCGATGATGGCGATCTGAATGATGGTGTACAGGAACTTGCCGCCAGCGCCCTTGGGTTCGTCGGCGCTCTCTTGCTCGCCTTCCAGGCCGTGGTAGATCTCCTGCGAGCTTTTCCACAGCAGGAACAGGCCGCCGCAGAACAGGATCAGGTCGCGACCGGAAATGCCTTGGCCGAACACCTCGAACAGGTCGGCAGTCAGGCGCATCACCCAGGTGATCGACAGCAGCAGCATGATCCGGGTGACCATGGCCAGGGCCAGGCCGAAGATCCGGGTGCGCGGCTGCATGTGCTTGGGCATGCGGCTGACCAGGATCGAGATCATGATGATGTTGTCGATTCCGAGGACAATCTCAAGCGCCGTGAGGGTAAAAAAGGCAACCCAGATTTCCGGGCTGGTCAGCCATTCCATGTGTATTCCTTCAAACGATAAAGGCGATGCACCCTTTCAGGGCGCATCGCATGGGTAATGCGTGTTAATTAAAGACTACTGAACAGCGGGAAAATGCCCATCAGCAGCGCGGCGAGCATTATGCATAGGCATACCAGCACTGCCCACTTCAGCGTGAAACGCTGGTGATCGCCGAACTCGATGCCGGCCAGGGCCACCAGCAGGTAGGTCGAAGGTACCAGCGGGCTGAGCAGGTGAACCGGCTGCCCGACGATCGAGGCGCGGGCCATTTCCACCGGGCTGATGCCGTAATGGCTGGCCGCTTCCGACAGCACTGGCAGCACACCGTAGTAGAAGGCGTCATTGGACATGAAGAAGGTGAACGGCATGCTCACGATCGCGGTGATCACCGCCAAATACGGGCCCAGGGCCTCAGGGATGACTGCCAGCAGGCTCTTGGACATTGCCTCGACCATGCCGGTACCGGACAGGATGCCGGTGAAGATGCCTGCGGCGAAGATCAACCCGGTCACGGCCAGCACACTGCCAGCGTGGGCGGCGATGCGGTCTTTCTGCTGCTGCAGGCACGGGTAGTTGACGATCATGGCAATGCTGAAGGCGATCATGAACAGCACCGGCAGCGGCAGCACGCCTGCGATCAGTGCGACCATCAGGCCGGCGGTCAGGGCACCGTTGAAGTAGATCAGTTTGGGGCGGCGCGCTTCAGGGAACTGCGACACGCTGATTTCGCTGTGATCGATGTCATCGGTCGGCAGGTGCAGTTCACCCAGGCGGGCACGTTCGCGTTTGCCGTACATGTAGGCGATGGCAAGGATCGCCAGCACGCCGAAGGCCATGGCCGGGATCATCGGCACGAAGATGTCCGACGGGTCTACGTGCAGGGCGCTTGCTGCGCGGGCGGTCGGGCCGCCCCAGGGGGTCATGTTCATCACCCCGCCGGCGAGGATGATCAGGCCGGTCATGATCCGTGGGCTCATGCCCAAGCGGCTGTACAGCGGCAGCATGGCGGCGCAGCAGATCATGTAAGTGGTGGCGCCGTCACCATCGAGCGACACCACCAGGGCCAGCACTGCAGTACCGACCGAGACTTTCAGCGGGTCACCCTTGACCAGCTTGAGGATCTTGCGCACGGCCGGGTCGAACAGGCCGGAGTCGATCATCAGGGCGAAGTAGAGAATGGCGAACATCAGCATCACGCCGGTGGGCGCAAGCTTACTGATGCCCTCGAGCATCATCGGGCCGATCTTGGCGGAAAAGCCGCCGAACAGGGCGAACAGGATGGGTACCAGAATCAGCGCGATCAAGGCCGACAGGCGCTTGGTCATGATCAGGTACATGAAGGTGATGACCATGGCAAAGCCGAGGAAGGTCAGCATGGCAATACTCCAGGCGTGGCGCGGCGAAAGGGATGGCTATTCGGGCGGATCAGCGCGTTTGGCGCTGCACGGGGAGCATGGGTCGGGGGGCTACATGAAGGCGGGCGCAGGAATACATCAGAATCACCATTGTTGTTGTTGATGGGCCGGGCGGGAAATTTCCGGGTGCCCTGGCTGACCGGTCTGATGCCGGTAGTGGCGGCTATCCTAGGGGGGGAAGCTTTCAGCCAGCTTTCGCCGGAAAAACGGCGACGGGAGGTAGGTGATGCAGGATGTAACCGAGGGTGGCTGCCATTGTGGCGCCTTGCGCTATCGGCTGCAGGGTGACCTGACGGATGTCGCCCATTGCCATTGTTCGATCTGCCGGCGGGTCAGCGGCGGGCTGGTGGTGACCTGGCTCACCCTGCCCCGTTCGGGTTTCCGCTGGATGGCAGGAAGGCCTCAGTGCTATGTGGCACCGGCCAGTTGCAAGCGGTATTTCTGTGGGGAATGTGGGGCGCATGTGGCACTGGTGACCGAGCATAGCCCGGGAACCATCGATGTGACCGTGGCGACGCTGGACCACCCGGAGCAGGTGCCGGCCAGGCGGCATATCTGGACGACAAGCCGATTGCCCTGGATGCACCTGGATGAAGGGCTGCCAGAAGAATTAGAGGAAAAACTCTAAGCCTTGTGCTGGTTTTACCGGCCCCTTCGCGGCTAAAGCCGCTCCCCCAGGAGCAGGCGATCCCTGTGGGAGCGGCTTTAGCCGCGAAGAGGCCAGTGCAGGTCATCAAGGCAATTGCAGGCCACCAGCCGCCTTGTGCAGGGCGCGCAAATGTTCGCCAATGTGCTTCACATTGGCCTCGACCGCAGCAATTTCCTTCGCCCGCGACGGCTCCAGCAGTGCCCTCACCTCTTTGTCCAGGTCGGTACTCAGGCGCAGCAGCTTGGCCTGTCGCTCGGCACTGACCTGCTCCAGGTGCGCGCGCTCGTCCGGCTGCGGCAAGCCATAGCCTTTGGCATCCAGCAACTCGGCCGGGCGGCTGAGGAAGCCGCTGTTGGCGAGCATCTGCTTCAGGGTCTCGTCGGCTTTGTTGATGCTGCCGTCCTTCAGCGCTGCAGCGTTCAGGTAACGCTGTTTCACTTCGTCCTGAGCCAGCAGCAACTGCCGGCGCAGGCTGGCCTGTTCGAGCAACAGCAAGGCCGCGCTGGTGCGCAGGTCGGCCTTGTCGAACCACGGGCGCCTCTGCTCTGCATCCAGGGCCAGCCAGTCCTCGACTTCGGTCTGCCTGATCGGCAACTGCTTGCGCAGCACATCGAACATGGCCTGGTAGCGCTCGCGGTAGGAGTCGAAGCGGTAGCCCAGGCGCAGGGCTTCTCGCGGGTCGTCGAGCACACGGGTATCGGCCAGCCCCCTGCCCTTGAGCACGGCCAGCAACCCATTGGGCATGATGCTGTCGAGATCATTCAGGCGTGAGTTGGCGGTGCCGCTGCGCAACAGCTTCAAGGATTCCACCGCGCAGTTGTTGGACAGGAACCAATAGTTGCCGTCGTAGCTCCAGTGCATCTCGGCCGCCTGGCGCACCAGGTTCTCGATTTCGTCGCGGTTGAGCTTCAGCGGTACCGAGGCCAGGCTGCGCAGTTCGGTCTTGGTGTATTCATCGATCACCTGGCCCAGCGGCAACACGAACAGCCGTGAGGGATAGGCACCTACCAGCCCGTCCCAGCTGGACAGTTGCACATCGTTGACGAAAGCGCGGTAAGACAGCACCAGGCTCTGGTCGAGGTCCAGGCGGCAATCCGGCCCGCGGGGGCGGCCGGGTTTGCAGATCACCAGGCGCAGCATGCTGTGGCCCCAGCGGCTCACCAGGTTCTGGTTGGCTTCAGCCAGCAGGAAGTCGACCTCGTAAACCCGTTCTGGGTCGATTTCGCCCAGTGGCTGCCGGGCGAAGTCGCTGCCAGCGTTGATGAACGGCAGACCCTTGGCGCAAGTGTTCTGTGGCGGTGCCCAGCCGAAGTGGTCACGCAGGTACTGGTTGAGCGCCGGGCGACGGCAGCCGTAGCTCGGGTCGAGGAGGAAATACTCCATATTGACCGCGATGTATTCCTTGGGACTGCTCAGCTCATAACTGTCGGGGCTGCGCATGAACTGCGCGTTGTGCTGCTCACGTTCGCCACGACGGCCGACGTATTGCGGCCAGCCGGCCAGGTCGAGAAAGCGTGGGTCGTCGCTGAGGGTAAAACGGCGTTCGGCCTGACTACGGCACTCTGCCAGCTGACCGATCTTGCCCAGCGCGGCTTGCTGGCGCGCGCAGCGGGCGATCAGCGAGCGCTCGCTGCCAGGCCACAGGCGGGCACGGTCGTAAATATGGGTCAGCTCATGCAGGACGGTGGCCAGCAACTCTTCCCGGACCGTGCCGTGGGGGCGGTTGGTACGCTCGCTGGCGGCACTGCCGTCAGTCAGGCTGGGGAGCAGGCGGCGATTGAGTTCGAGGGTCGATACCAGCGAAGCTTGGCCGTAGGCATCGGCTGGCATGTTGTCGCTCCAGCTGACCGATACCCGCCGGTCCAGCCGTTGCTTGAACAGGGGCGGCAGCTTGGCCATGGCTTCGTCGAGCAGGGCCTGGCTGGCTTGGGTCTGTTGCGGGTCGAGGTTGGTCGCCTGCAGCTCAAGCTGCAGGTCAGCCAAGGCGGGCGTGCCCAGCAGCGACAGGGCGCAGCCGAGCAGCCAGGCACGCACGCGGTTCACAGCGCGAGGATGGCTTCGGCCAGTACTTGGTCGCTGGCGTCGCGTGCTTCAGGTACGCGCTCGCGCAGGGTGCTGAGTGCGGCCTCAAGCTGGGCTCCGCGGATATCGCCATTACTGGCGACAAAGCTGGCGGCGTCGTCGTGGGCTTCGCGCACGACTTTGGCGTCGCGGATCGAAGTGGTGGTGTCAGAGGTGAAATCGATCGAGCGGCCAAAGGCGCGCACGATGATGTTGCTGGTGGCCACCAGGGTCTGTGCATGGGCCAGGTCGGCCAGCAGCAACATGCCGAGGGTAGCGGCAATCAGCGGTTTACGCATGGAGCATCTCCGAAAAAATACAGGGAGTCAGGTGTAGTTATTGGACGAGAATTGCTTCTGCCAGTTCAAGGTCGCCGACGGAGTGCCGGGTGCAGTTGTGGCGCAGTGAGTCGAGTGCCGCTTCCAGGCGTGCACCCCGGATCATGCCATCGCTGGCTACGAATGCCGCGGCATCGTCGCGAGCCTGCCTGACCAGTTTGCGGTCGAAGGGGGCAGTGGTGACCTGGCTGGTAACGTAGCCCGTAATGACCAGGCCTTGTGTGGTGGTGTCCATGGCGTGGGCACTGGCCATGGCAGTGGCACTGAACAGCAACGGCAACAGATAACGCATGAGCTTTCTTGACGGCAGGGGAATTGAAAGACGAAGGCTACCTCAGGTGCGCGGCCGCTAGCCAACGCACCTGCTTTGCAGAGCCCCGATCAGATCGCGAGGATGGCCTGAGCCAGCTGGGCATCACTGGCTTGCAGCTGCGGCATGCTCGAACGGATGTGCAGCAAGGCACTTTCCAGCCGCGAACCACGAATGGCGCCCTGAGTACCGACGAAGCTGGCGGCGTCATCACGGGCGGCCTGCACGATCTTGTCATCGCGGAACGATGAGGTCAGGTCGGAGGTGGCGTCAGTCGAGGCGGCAACAGCACGTACCACGGCATCGGTGGTGACTACGAAACTACTGGCTTGGGCGGTGCTGGCCAGGCCGAGCAGCATGGCGGCACCAATCAGGTATTTACGGGACATGTTCGTGGACTCCTGGACAGGGTTCTGCTTCATCGGACGCTTGCACTGCTGGTCGCGTTACGTGTTCGACAACGGGTTCTAACAGACTGCTGAGCGAAGCGTATCACGCGGTGCTGTTTCTGGATGTTAATGCGAGCGAATGCGGATAACTGTTTCGCTCGATTCTTAAAACATTAAAACTGTACTGGTCGTGCACGAAATGGCTCTGGGCAGAGCCTTGCGGACAATAAAAAACCCGCTGCAGTCGCCTGCAACGGGTCGGGTAATTCGCGGTGCCGGCCGCAGCCGGCGGACCGGAGCTTAGCGCCAGAATGGCTTGCTCAGCTCTTCGTAACGCTGCGACTCGCTGATACCGGCGTCGGCCAGCAGGCGGGCATCCAGGCGAGCCAGTTGACGGCGGCTGGCCATGCGACGCTGCCACAGCAGCAGGGTGGAGATAGCGCGCAGTGGCAGGGAAGCCTGGGACTGCTGGGCGTTGCTTTCAAAAACCAGACCGGAACTGAGGGTACGTTCCATGATGTTTCATCCTTCCGCTTATGGCGGGATTAGGTAGTGATTTAACTGATGCCAATGATCCTCCTCTGCTGTCCATAACAGTAGATACAGTTCACCAGTAATGCGATGGGCCAGTTAACTGTTTAAGCCGACTGTTGCACTCGAAATAGGCGCAACTGTATCGGTCTGCACTGATGTGGTGCATTATTTCTTGGCTTGTGAGATTTAGAACGTAGGAAGGCGTGAAAATAGCAGTACAGTAGTACAGTTTTAATCAGGAAATTGAGCGAAGTGTTCAGGCGGGGTGGTTTGACTGTTGTGGTCCTGTCGTCGGCGTGGCGACGACAGGGCCAAAACAGTTGAGGCAGCTGGATCAGCTGGCGAGCATGCGCCCGGTTTCTTCCAGGTTTTCGTGCCAGCTCAGTGCTTCACGCAGGATGTGCGGGGTGTGGCCACCACGCTGGCAGGCGCGATCGAAGTAATCGTTCAGCGCTGCGCGGTAGTCAGGGTGCACACAGTTGTCGATGATCGCCCGCGCCCGCTCACGCGGTGCCAGGCCACGCAGGTCGGCCAGACCTTGCTCGGTGACCAGGATGTCTACGTCGTGCTCGGTATGGTCAACGTGGCTGACCATTGGCACCACGCTGGAAATCGCACCGCCCTTGGCGATCGACTTGGTGACGAACACCGCCAGGTGGGCGTTGCGGGCGAAGTCACCCGAACCGCCGATGCCGTTCATCATCCTGGTGCCACAGACGTGGGTCGAGTTGACGTTGCCGTAGATGTCGAACTCCAGCGCCGTGTTGATGCCGATGATGCCCAGGCGGCGGACCACTTCGGGGTGGTTGGAAATTTCCTGCGGGCGCAGGACCAACTTGTCCTTGTAGCGCTCCAGGTTGCCGAAGACGTCAGCATTGCGACGGGTCGACAGGGTGATCGAGCTGCCCGAGGCAAAGCTCAGCTTGCCGGCGTCGATCAGGTCGAAAGTCGAGTCCTGCAGCACTTCGGAGTACATGGTCAGGTCTTCGAACGGCGACTCAATCAGGCCACACATCACCGCGTTGGCGATGCTGCCGATACCTGCCTGCAGCGGGCCGAGCTTGTTGGTCATGCGGCCAGCTTCCACTTCCTGCTTAAGGAAGTTGATCAGGTGGTCGGCGATGCCCTGGGTTTCGTCATCCGGTGGCAGCACGGTGGATGGCGAATCCGGCTGGTCGCTGATGACGATGCCGACGATCTTGGCCGGGTCGATCGGGATTGCGGTGCTGCCAATGCGGTCGTCGACCTTGACCAGCGGGATTGGCGTGCGGGTCGGGCGATAGGTCGGGATATAGATGTCGTGTAGGCCTTCGAGGTTGGCGTTGTGCGACAGGTTGATCTCGACGATCACGTGTTTGGCGAAGATCGCGAAGCTGGCCGAGTTGCCCACCGAGGTGGTTGGCACGATGTGGCCCTGCTCGGTGATGGCCACGGCTTCGATGACCGCGATATCCGGCAGCTTGAGCTGCTGGTTGCGCAGCTGCTCGACGGTTTCCGACAGGTGCTGGTCGATGAACATCACCTGGCCGTCGTTGATGGCCTTGCGCAGGGTGCTGTCGACCTGGAACGGCATGCGACGAGCCAGTACGCCGGCTTCGGTCAGCTGCTTGTCGAGGTCGTTGCCCAGGCTGGCGCCGGTCATCAGGCTGATTTTCAGTGGCGACTGCTTGGCGCGTTCGGCCAGGGCATGCGGCACAGCCTTGGCTTCGCCGGCGCGGGTGAAACCGCTCATGCCGACGGTCATGCCGTCCTCGATCAGGCCAGCGGCATCAGCCGCACTCATTACCTTGCTGTGCAGGGAGGACAAGCGGATACGATCACGGTACATGGATTGTTATCTCGGGCTACTGAAACTACTGAAGCGCAGTCTAGAGATTTCGCCCATTGCCGTCCCACGACCATGGTCGTATGAGAAGCATTGAAATAGAGCCGTTGATCTGGATCATTGAAAAGCAAAGGCCCCAGGAGAAATCTCACCGGGGCCTTCTATATAACGCACGGTTTTCAGCGAAAAGACTTACTCGACCGCTTTGACCATATCCTCGATGACCTTCTTCGCGTCACCGAACACCATCATGGTCTTGTCCAGGTAGAACAGTTCGTTGTCCAGGCCGGCATAGCCGCTGGCCATCGAGCGCTTGTTGACGATGATGGTCTTGGCCTTGAAGGCCTCAAGGATCGGCATGCCGGCGATTGGCGACTTCGGATCGTTCTTCGCCGCGGGGTTGACCACGTCATTGGCGCCCAGCACCAGCACCACGTCGGCCTGGCCGAACTCGGCGTTGATGTCTTCCATCTCGAAGACCTGGTCGTAGGGCACTTCGGCTTCGGCCAGCAGTACGTTCATGTGCCCAGGCATGCGCCCTGCCACCGGGTGGATCGCGTACTTCACGGTCACCCCGTTGTGGCTCAGCTTCTCGGTCAGTTCCTTCAATGCGTGCTGGGCACGGGCCACCGCCAGGCCGTAGCCCGGGACGATGATCACGCTGTCAGCGTTGCTCAGCAGGAAGGTGGCGTCGTCGGCAGAGCCGGACTTCACCGGGCGCTGTTCCTTCGAGCCTTGCGCCGCGCCGGCATCGGTATCGCCACCAAAGCCGCCGAGGATGACGTTGAAGAACGAACGGTTCATCGCCTTGCACATGATGTACGAGAGGATGGCACCGGACGAACCGACCAGGGAGCCGGCGATGATCAGCATCGAGTTGTTCAGCGAGAAGCCGATACCGGCCGCGGCCCAACCCGAATAGCTGTTGAGCATCGACACCACCACCGGCATGTCGGCGCCCCCGATCGGAATAATGATCAGCACGCCCATGATGAAGGCCAGGACCAGCATCAGGGTGAAGGCGCTGTAGTGGCCGGTGAAGGTGAACAGCAGGCCCAGGGCGATGGTGGTCAGGCCGAGGATCAGGTTCAGCTTGTGCTGGCCGGCAAACTGTACCGGTGCGCCCTGGAACAGGCGGAACTTGTACTTGCCCGACAGCTTGCCGAAGGCGATCACCGAACCGGAGAAGGTGATGGCACCGATGGCTGCACCCAGGAACAGCTCCAGGCGGTTGCCGGTGGGGATCGGGTCGCTGATGGCGGCAACGATGCCCATCGACTGCGGCTCAAGCACGGCAGCAATGGCGATGAATACCGCGGCCAGGCCGATCATGCTGTGCATGAAAGCGACCAGTTCCGGCATCTTGGTCATCTCGACGCGCTTGGCCATGATCGAACCGGCGGTACCGCCGATCAGCAGGCCGACGATCACGTAGCCGATGCCGGCGGTTGCAAGCTCAGCCCCGAGCTTATAGATGAGGCCAACCGTGGTGAGGATGGCGATCCCCATGCCGATCATGCCGAACAGGTTGCCGCGCCGCGAAGTGGTCGGGTGCGACAGGCCCTTGAGCGCCTGGATGAAGCACACCGAGGCGACGAGGTAGAGGAGCGTTACCAGATTCATGCTCATGCTTACTTCTGCGCCTCGTTCTTGGTTTTCTTCTTGAACATCTCAAGCATGCGACGGGTGACCAGGAAGCCACCGAACACGTTGACCGCAGCCAGGGCCACCGCCAGGGTGCCCATCAGCTTGCCGGCCGGGGTCACGGTCAGCGCCGCCGCCAGCATGGCGCCGACGATGACGATCGCCGAAATGGCGTTGGTAACTGCCATCAGCGGTGTGTGCAGCGCCGGGGTGACATTCCACACCACGTGGTAGCCCACATAGATGGCCAGCACGAAGATGATCAGGTTGTAGATGCCATGGGAAATCAGCATGTCTTCCATTGTCGTGCTCCTTAGCCGTTCTTGCGGACGACCTGGCCGTCGTGGCACATCAGGCAGGCCGCGACGATGTCGTCTTCGAGGTTGATGACCAGCGCGCCGTCTTTGTCGAACAGCAGCTTCATGAAGTCCAGCAGGTTGCGGGCATACAGCGCCGAGGCATCTGCGCCCACCTGGGCTGGCAGGTTGGTCGGGCCGACGATGGTCACACCGTTTGCCTGCACCACCTGGTCCGCAACGGTCAGCGGGCAGTTGCCGCCTTGGGCAGCGGCCAGGTCGATGACCACCGAGCCGGGTTTCATCTGTGCCACGGTTTCGGCGCTGAGCAGGGTCGGTGCCTTGCGGCCGGGGATCAAAGCGGTGGTGATGACGATGTCTGCCTGCTTGGCACGTTCGTGTACTGCCTGGGCCTGACGTTGCATCCAGCTGGCTGGCATCGGTCGGGCATAACCGCCGACGCCTTCGGCGCATTCACGCTCCTCGTCGGTCTCGTAGGGCACGTCGATGAACTTGGCGCCGAGCGACTCGATCTGCTCCTTCACCGCGGGGCGTACGTCGGACGCCTCGATCACTGCGCCCAGGCGCTTGGCTGTGGCGATGGCCTGCAGGCCAGCAACACCTGCCCCCAGAATCAGTACGCGCGCGGCTTTGACGGTGCCGGCGGCAGTCATCAGCATGGGCATGAAGCGAGGATAGTGGTGGGCTGCCAGCAACACGGCCTTGTAACCGGCGATGTTGGCCTGCGAAGACAGCACATCAAGGCTCTGTGCCCGTGATGTACGTGGCGCGGCTTCCAGCGCGAAAGCGGTGATACCGCGTTCAGCCATCTTGCCGATCAGCTCACTGTTGAAGGGGTTGAGCATGCCTACCAGGAGGCTGCCACTGTTGATCAGGGCCAGTTCCTGGTCGTTGGGGGCGACCACTTTGAGTATCAATTGGGCGCCGTAGGCATCGGCTGCGCTTCCCAGGGAAGCCCCCGCGGCCTCATAGGCACTGTCCGGAATGCTGGCGTTGAGCCCTGCCCCCCGTTGGACGGTGACCTGATGGCCCTGGCCAATCAGTTTCTTGAGGGTTTCCGGGGTCGCAGCGACCCTTGTCTCACCGGTCTGCGTCTCGAGAGGAACACCAATGTGCACGACTATTTCTCCTGCGGTGACCTTTTTGTCTTTGTAAGAGCCAGCACACTACGGATGGTGCGCTGGGGCGGCTGTTGAGCGCCGAGCCCGCCGAATCCAAGGCGGGCGAAGCATTTTGCAGACGAACCCAGGGGCCTTCAACCGGTTCTGAAGCGAAACGAAGTTAAAACTACAAGTCACCCTGTGACCGTATGTCGCAAGCAATAGGCTGCAGCCCGTCCAACATGGGCTATTGGCAGATTAGGGGAAAATTTGAAATTTTTTGCGATGATTTCGCAGATGGGCTTGTGAATGTCGTAAAACCCTCTGAAAGCCGCGTGTTTAGGGGCTTCGACCGGGTTTTTCGATTCACCTGAACAGTTTTCTTCTATGCGACAAAAACGTACATCTGTAGGTGTTTAAAATAATTGACTACAGAGGTAGGTCAGGCGTTTTCGTCATTGTGCGAGGCGGTATAGAGTTGCGCCTGGCCCACCAGCCAGTCACGGAAGGCCCGGAGCGACGCGGATTCCACCTTGCGGTCGGGAATCATCAGATAGTAGGCCTTGTCGCTGGACAGTGCGTACCTGTTCGCGACCACCAGCCTGCCCTCCTCCAGCTCGCGCTGGATCAGGAACGGCGGGATCAGTGCGATGCCCATCTCGTGCATGGCAGCCTGGGCGAGCATGGAGAATAGTTCATAGCGCGGGCCTGTCATGTCACCCGCGATATTCAGGCCCAGGCCATTGAACCACTGGCGCCAGGCATAAGGTCGGGTGGTCTGCTGCAGCAGTGGCAGGCTGGCGATGCGCTGGGCGTCCAGCGTGCCTTGCCCGCCCAGCAATGACGGGCTGCACACCGGCACGGGGTTCTCGCCCATCAGGCGATGAGACTGAGTGCCGGACCAGTCGGCATCGCCGAAGTAGATGGCAGCATCGAACGGGGTGTCGGCGAACAGGAACGGGCGGGTGCGGTTGGTCAGGTTGACGGTGACCTCGGGGTGGCGTTGCTGGAAATCCTTTAGGCGTGGCAACAACCATTGGGTGCCGAAGGTAGGCACCACGGCCAGTTCGATCACGTTGGCGCCCTGCTGGCGCATCACCGACAAGGTGTCGCGCTCCACCGCATCCAGCTGTGCGGCGACCTGCCGGCTATAGGACAGCCCTGCCTCGGTCAGCTTCACGCCGCGACGTGAGCGCCTGAACAGCTCGACGTTGAGAAACGCCTCCAGTCCACCGATCTGGCGACAGACGGCGCCTTGGGTCAGGGCCAGTTCCTGGGCCGCCTTGGTAAAGCTTTCGTGGCGTGCGGCCGCTTCGAAGCAGACCAGTGCGGTGGTGCTGGGGATCTTGCGGCGCATGTACGTCAACCTCACTCATGGAGCCATGAACATGGCGATATGCAGTATCACGGAGTGACAAAATATCACTTATGCGTGCGCAATCCTCGTTTGTCGTGCTCCCGGATCAAGCCTAGGATCAATGGCACAAGACACCGCTCCCCTATTTCGAGGATTTCGCTCATGGCCGGTAAAGCAAGCTTCAACTGGATCGACCCGCTGCTGCTGGATCAGCAGCTCACTGAAGAAGAGCGCATGGTGCGTGACAGCGCTTATCAGTTCGCCCAGGACAAGCTGGCTCCGCGTGTACTGGAGGCGTTCCGTCATGAGCAGACCGACCCGGCGATCTTTCGCGAGATGGGTGAAGTCGGCTTGCTCGGTGCGACCATCCCCGAGCAGTACGGTGGCAGCGGCCTGAACTATGTGTGTTATGGCCTGATTGCCCGCGAAGTGGAACGCATCGACTCCGGTTACCGTTCCATGATGAGCGTGCAGTCTTCGCTGGTGATGGTGCCGATCAATGCGTTCGGCACCGAAGCGCAGAAGCAGAAATACCTGCCCAAGCTGGCCACAGGCGAATGGATTGGCTGCTTTGGTCTGACCGAGCCTAACCATGGCTCCGACCCAGGCTCGATGATTACCCGTGCCAGGAAGGTCGATGGCGGCTATCGCCTGAGCGGCAGCAAGATGTGGATCACCAACAGCCCGATCGCCGATGTGTTCGTGGTCTGGGCCAAGGATGATGCCGGCGATATCCGTGGCTTTGTCCTGGAAAAAGGCTGGCAAGGCCTCAGTGCTCCGGCGATCCACGGTAAGGTTGGCCTGCGTGCTTCGATCACCGGTGAAATCGTCATGGACAACGTGTTCGTGCCCGAGGAGAACATCTTCCCGGATGTACGCGGCCTCAAAGGGCCGTTCACCTGCTTGAACTCGGCGCGTTATGGCATTTCCTGGGGGGCGCTGGGTGCGGCCGAAGCCTGCTGGCACACCGCTCGCCAGTACACCCTCGATCGTAAGCAGTTTGGACGCCCGCTGGCGGCCAACCAGCTGATCCAGAAGAAGCTGGCCGATATGCAGACCGAGATCACCCTGGCCCTGCAAGGCTGCCTGCGCCTGGGGCGGATGAAGGACGAAGGTACTGCGGCGGTGGAAATCACCTCGATCATGAAGCGCAACTCCTGCGGCAAGGCCCTGGACATTGCCCGCACGGCCCGCGACATGCTGGGTGGCAACGGCATCTCCGACGAGTTCGGCGTCGCGCGCCATCTGGTCAATCTTGAGGTGGTCAACACCTATGAGGGTACCCATGACGTGCATGCGCTTATCCTCGGGCGTGCCCAGACCGGCATTCAGGCTTTCTACTGATAAGGAGCCAGTCCATGGGCGCGCTATCTCATCTGCGGGTGCTGGACCTCTCCCGTGTGCTGGCGGGGCCTTGGTCTGGCCAGATTCTGGCGGACCTTGGTGCAGACGTGATCAAGGTCGAACGCCCTGGCAGCGGCGATGACACTCGCTCCTGGGGGCCGCCCTTCCTTAAGGATGCTGAAGGCGAGAACACCAGCGAGGCAGCCTATTACCTGGCGGCAAACCGCAACAAGCGCTCGGTCACCATCGACTTCACCCAGCCGGAAGGTCAACGCCTGGTGCGCGAGCTGGCGGCCAAGTCAGATATCGTCATCGAGAACTTCAAGGTCGGTGGGCTGGCAGCTTATGGGCTGGACTACCTTAGCCTGAAGGCGATGAACCCCAAGCTCATCTATTGCTCGATCACTGGCTTCGGCCAGACGGGGCCATATGCCAAGCGTGCCGGGTATGACTTCATGATCCAGGGCTTGGGAGGGCTGATGAGCCTTACCGGGCGCCCGGATGGCGATGAGGGTGCTGGGCCAGTAAAGGTAGGTGTTGCGCTGACCGACATTCTCACCGGGCTCTACTCGACCGTGGCGATTCTGGCCGCCCTCGCCTACCGCGATCAGCATGGCGTTGGGCAGCATATCGATATGGCACTGCTGGATGTACAGGTGGCGTGCCTGGCCAACCAGGCGATGAACTACCTGACCACAGGTAATTCGCCGCGGCGGTTGGGTAATGCGCACCCCAACATCGTTCCTTACCAGGACTTCCCGACAGCGGATGGCGACTTCATCCTCACGGTGGGTAACGATGGCCAGTTTCGCAAGTTTGCCGAAGTGGCTGGGCAGCCGCAGTGGGCGGATGACCCGCGCTTCACGACCAATAAGCAGCGGGTGGCGAACCGGGCCGAACTGATTCCTCTGATCCGCCAGGCGACGGTATTCAAGACCACTGCCGAATGGGTGAGCCAGCTGGAGGCTGCCGGGGTGCCGTGCGGGCCAATCAACGATCTCGCGCAGATGTTCCAGGACCCACAGGTACTGGCGCGCGGACTGGCAGTATCCATGCCCCATGTATTGGCGGGAAGCGTACCGCAAGTAGCCAGCCCGATTCGGCTGTCCGAGACGCCGGTAGAGTATCGCCAGGCGCCGCCGCTGTTGGGTGAGCATACCGAGGCGGTGCTGGGCGATGTGCTGGGGTTGGATGCCGATGCTGTAGGGCGGTTGCGTAGTGCTGGCGTGCTTTGAGGCTATACATGGAGCAGTTGAAATGCAGGGAGGCCGTCAGGCCTCCCTGCATTGCTTTCCAGCGATCCTGAAGTTTCCTGAAATTAAAGGTTGACGCGCTTTCGAATCCCCTTATAATGCGCCCCACTTCCAGCGACATCGGAACGACAAACTCCTTGAAATTCAACGAGTTAGGTGGTTGAGATGAAGTTGGGGG